>CAUYTY010000111.1 GCA_963575655.1 Gammaproteobacteria bacterium
ATAATGAGTTACAATCGATTAACCCACCCGTTGCACTTCAAGGTTGAATCCGCCCTTCGAAAACACGATTTGACGTGGGATGAACAATACGTCTGGAATTAACTGAAAACGATGTCGATTAAATGTAACATGAGGTTCTTCCTCTGACGCAACCCCACTGGCGGTTGAGATTTGTGTCTTGAATTACAAGCACGGGGTAGCGGCATAAATGCCGCAACCCCGGGCTAGAAGATGATGCCCCCTTGAGGCAACGCATTCATAGGGTGGTGTACGCAACTTTACGGTGGTAACCCATCCCAGCAGCCAAGCAAAGATAGCAACTCTCCCAATGATTACTCTGAACGACTGCCATCCCTCGTTGTTAACAAAAACGGTTCAACATGACCTAGATGATTTAACGACTGTTAGAAAGCTAATGATTAGATCTGAACCTCGACGAGGGTAATATCATCTTTATGAGTAGATGACTTAACATATTCATTGAGCAAGACGATTAGGTCATTCAAAGCACTTTTCCCTGCGACCATCTTCTCCAAAAATGCCTCCAGTCTATTCATCCCAAACATATCACCATTGTTATCCTTGGCTTCAATAATACCCCCAGAAAATGCATATAGATGATCTTCTTTCTCCAGCGATATATTTATAGTAGCACTAGCAATGTCTAATTCTCTGGAGATACCAAGGGGAAGCATTCCCGATGGGAAATAATGCTGAATCGCCCCCTTCCTAATCAATAGAACATCAGGAAGGCCAGCGTTCCAAAGAGTAACCCGAGTACGTTCCAAGGAAATATCAAGAAAGATGGCGGCAAGAAACATTTCCGTGGGTAGCCTTGCACAAAGTTGATAATTGATTTCATGAAGGATCTGCTCCCCGGAAGCGCCTTTTTTGGCTAATTCATGCAGGATATAGGTGACCAAAGGACCACCGATGGAATGAATTGTTAGAAAAGTGGTAGCCCGCAAGATAAAATGATCCTTTTTCCCCCGGGAAAGAAAAAAGTCTTGAACCATTGATAAGAAAAGCCAACCCCCCCCCCGCCGGGTGGAAAGGGTGCCGGGGAAAAAAATCCCCGGCCCCCCTGCCACAAGCTTATTTTTTATGGTTGCATCAAGGGCTTTCGCGGCATAAACGCGATTGTGTCCTTGGCACGATAAGGCCGTACCAAGGACACAACCGCATTTATTCCACGGTCCCTTGACGCTGCGAGGATTCGTCTGATACAGAAATTAGAGTACCTCGCTCACTCAACTAACTGTTAATTCAAGAGTTGCACTTCGAGTTTGAATCCGCAAAGAAACGTCCGGTATTCATCTGAGGCAACGCCTTTGGGCGCTGGAATTTATGTTTTGAATTACGAACCCAGGGTGGCAGCATGAATGCTGCTACCCTGGGCTAAAGGATGATGCCCCTTTGGGGAAAAATTCTTCTTACCCTCCACCCACACCCATCCAACCACTCCAGGATTGTGGGTGCGTAACCTTATGCTGGTGGCCCGTGCATAGATAGCTTTCTGGTAAAGCTGATCACGCTCAAAGCTTTGCAAGAAAATACTGAATCGATGGCTTCTTATACTAACCTGCGCGTTGGTTAGGGGACAAGCAAGTAAAAATAATCTATTATTAGTCCAACCAAAAAATAAGACATGAAATTGCTAAAATTATGAAAAATTCTGATGGACGTTCTCTCGATCACTCTACCCTTGAGTATATAAGGCTTCAAGCAGTAAAAGCTGTACGTAAAGGAATGTCTCCTAGGGAGGTGGGCGAGATTTTCGGTATGCACCGATCGAAGGTGTACGAATGGGTGAAGAAGGCAAAAGAGATGGGTCTAGCTACGTTAAATGCGAAACCTGTCCCTGGAAGAAAATCCTTCATCAATGAACAGCAAGAAGGAATACTCGTATTCTGGCTGTGCGCATTTACCCCATTGGATTTTGAATTCTCGACAGTCTTATGGACAACTGAAATGATAAAGACATTAATAGAGAGGAAATTTTCTATTTACATGAGTCGTTCCGCGGTGGGCCGTTTTTTGCGCCGCATTAATTTAACTCCACAACGGCCAGTATATCGTGCGATAGAGAGGGACCAATTTTCAGTAGATAATTGGATTAACAAAGAGTTTCCTAGAATCAAAGAGTTGGCAAGTAATGAGGGTGCTATAATCTATTTTCTTGATGAGGCTGGGGCGCGCACCGATTATCACGCGGGTACAACTTGGGGGCTAGAAGGTTTAACTCCCATAATTCCCTCCACTGGTGGACGTTATCGCATAAATATGATCGCTGCGATAACTTCTGAAGGAAAGATGCATTTCCAAATAGGTCCCTCATCGCTCAATGGTGGTGCGTTTGTTGAATATCTAAAAATTTTGGCTCAAGAGAATTCATGCCCCATCTATATTGTAACAGACGGGTATTCTGCCCATCATGCAAAAGTAGTTAAGGAATATCTGGAGACGACAAATGGAAAGGTTAAAATATTCTTTCTTCCCACCTATTCTCCACACCTTAATCCTGTCGAGCTAGTATGGAGCAATATTAAGACACAAGGAATTGCGCGTCACCTTATTCGTAATGTGGAGGAGTTAAAAAATAAAGCTACTCAACTTTTAGAGGATTTAAAAAAATCGCCAGAGAAAGTCAGAGAACTTTTTAAAGAAGAATCCGTCCAATATGCTATTTAGCTGGAGTCCCCTAACCAACGCGCAGGTTAGTACTCCTTCCGTGGTGGTGCATGATAATCCCATTTCAAGTCACACGGATGAGTCGGTCGATATGTTGAGGATCACGGTGACAGCCTGAGAATTTATTTTCTTACTTGGGAGGAATAAATTCGATGCTATTGACCACCTTGATGCTTTGCAGAGAGAATGGGGGTGGGGTTTCTGAAGAGGTGGTGGTAATTATCCAATTATTAGAAATAGTTCAATTCCAATCTGGCGCCTGAAAAGTTGCGCCAAGTATTGGTAGTACAAGGGTGGAAGGACGGAAACGTATGAGTATGATCACGCGGCGCTCCAGAATTCTGATTATTGATGACATGCCGGCCAATCTGCGGACATTGGGAGCTGTGCTGTCCAAAGAATTCGAACTGCAAATTGCCAAGTCAGGGGCCATGGGGCTGGCGTTGGCGGAACAGTCGCCACCCGATCTTATCTTACTTGATGTAATGATGCCGGAAATGGATGGTTATGAAACCTGCCGACGGTTTAAGTCTGATGCCCGCCTGCAGACTATCCCGATAATTTTTGTCACCGCCATGGTTGAAAGTGACGCTGAATATTCAGGTTTGGTCTTGGGCGCTGCTGACTATATTACAAAGCCAATCAATGTGGAAATTGCCAGTCAACGAATTCGGAATCTACTTGAACGGGAGAGATTGCGTAAAGAAGTTGAAGTATACCGTGATTATCTTGAGGAACTTGTGCAGGCACGTACTCTAGCTCTATCCATTGCGCAAGCGCATGTGTCTAATCTTGAGGGTATTGCCTACTACGATCCACTTACTGGAATACCTAACCGCCGCTTGATGATAGATCACCTAAATCAGTCAATTGCTCATGCGAAAAGGATGGGGCGGCTATTAGCTGTTTGCTATTTTGATTTAGACGGTTTTAAACCGATCAATGACCAGTTGGGGCATGACGCGGGAGATCAATTGCTGTGTGAAATTACTCGCCGACTACAAGCTATTCTCCGGGAATATGATACCCTAGCTAGAGTGGGTGGAGATGAATTTGTGTTACTCTTGAGTAATCTTGAGAAAGATACGGAATGCTATGATATCTTGGAGAGGGTTCTAACGACCATTAGAATGCCATTCATCATCAAGAATCAATTCATTATAATATCAGCAAGCCTAGGGCTGACAATTTATCCATACGATGATGCAACGGTTGACGATTTAATCAGTCATGCTGATCAAGCAATGTATAGAGCAAAGCAAGAGGGGAAAAATCGTTTTTCGGTCTATCCCATCTCCACTGACCTTTGACCTTTTCGAGTCTAATTATTAATCCCTGTCGGAATGACGAACTAACCGTTTACTAGGCGGAAACTTTGGTTAGCTATTAGCTGAGGGTATCTCTTCGCTCAACTTCTGGCTAATGGCTGATAATCTCTGTTGTGTGATATGCTTAACAAATTACATTTAGTTATGGAGAATATCGAGTTAGTCGAGCAGATTCGGGCCGAGGATGAGGGAAGAGTTGAGTCGCCGCCTAACTTTTCAACCTAGCGGAATCCATTCCGCTGGCTGAAAAGTTTGAGATTCAACCAGCCCGCCGAAAGGCAGCCGACAAGAAGTGAAGCGAAAGCGAGTCACCCTGGGATGCTTCTCCAGTCCCAGGCTCTGACGACGAAAGGAATGACGGTCGAGACGGTATAAGACCCAATCCTTAGTCTGACCGACCTTCTTGTTCTGGGCGAGGAGACCTTTACTGGCGTAAGCCAAGTTACCCTTACGGGTTGACAGCCGGGAAAGACCTGCATTTTTACAGAAACGTCAAAGGACGGCGGGCTGCCTGAACCTCAATAGCAGCGGCTTCAGAATTTCCCTCGCGTCCTCTGCTCCATCGCATTACGCAACCGGACTGGGGGAGCGTCGCACTCCCAGTGCTCCTTCGAGGAATACTCTTTTTCCCGAATCTCATTGCCTCCATCGAAGCTAAAGATTATGCATTGCAACAAGCCTTGCAACAGAAAGAACAGGCATTGCAACAGAAGGGGCAAGTTCCGCAGTGCGCATTAAATCTGTTGGCTTCTCAATGTATGTCCGAGACACAGGCAAAAACGAGTCTTGATCTAATTGATTGGGGTGAGCATAGATCTTTTATGGTGGTACGGACTAGCTCGTAGATCAATACGCAGATAACCCAGGTTGCCACCGATATGGCGATTCTTACAATTAACGCTGATGGTTGGATTCATGGGGCGCGGTGCGTAAACTCGCCTAATTGTGACGAGCGGCCACCGAATACGGATATCGACCTCTTGGTGATTCACGGTATTAGCCTACCGCCGGGCCAATATGGGGGGCCGTGGATAGACGCTCTCTTTACCAATGCGTTGCCGCCAGCGGCTCATCCTTATTTTGTGGCGTTGGAGGGGGTGCGTGTTTCGAGTCATCTTCTAATACGTCGAGACGGTAATCTAGTCCAATATGTCCCTTTCCAGTACCGCGCTTGGCACGCGGGCGTTTCGTCTTGGGCGGGGCGGACGCGCTGCAATGATTTCTCGATAGGAATAGAGCTGGAAGGGGTCGATACTGTTTCTTACGCCGATGTCCAGTATACTGTTCTCGCTGAGGTGATTCAGATTCTCATGGAGGCGTATCCGGGGATTACCTCAGAGCGGGTGGTTGGCCATAGCGACATTGCTCCGGGACGTAAAACTGACCCCGGTCCTGCCTTTGATTGGGGCCGGCTGTGTGGTGTGCTCGACGAACGCAATACCCGGCCCCACTCTGGTTCTCAGTGCTGAGATTCAGGCTTAATACGTACGACCTTGACTACGTTACCGCCAATCTCCACCACTTCCATTGGATAACCGGCAAGTAGAAAGTGACTGCCTACTGCTGGGATCGTCTCGATGTGCTCCAAGATTAAACCATTGAGGGTTTTGGGGCCTTCCATGGGAAGTTTCCAATTCATTTGGCGGTTGAGTTCCCATACACTAACTCCACCGTTCACTAGATAGCTACCGTCGGGTTCAAGGGCGATATTGTTGAGTTCGACGTTGGGTTCATGGGCGAGTTCACCGACGATCTCCTCCAGAATATCCTCTAGGGTTAAAAGACCACGAATGTCGCCATACTCGTTGACTACCAATCCTAATCCCTGGCGGTGTTGTTGAAAGTGCAGCAGTTGCGTGTGTAGTGATGTTCCGGGGGGGATGAAATGAACCTCTCGAAGTGCTTGACGCACTCCCGCCAGATCAAAATCGGGGCGCACCAGTAGCGGTAGAATATCGCGGACATGCAGCATGCCCTCTATTTGATCGAGACTCTCACGATAAACCGGTAGGTGAGTATGAATAGTCATGGTGAGGCGGATAAGTAATTCCGGCCAGGGATCGTTCAAATCCAGCCCGATGATCTCTGTGCGCGGTACCATGACATCCTCTACCTTGATATTTTCCAGCTCCAACAGCCCCATCAGTACCCGCAAATGACGACGCGGGACAATTTCCGTCACCTCGTTGATTACTGAGCGTAACCCCTCCTGAGAAAAGGGTTCGCTGCTATTATCATGAGTTAGAACTCGTCGTTCCAGCCACAATAGACCCCGTGTAAAGGAATTGAGCGTCCATACCACGGGTGTAAATAGTTGCACTAATGGGAGTAGTATGGGAGCGAGGGTGAGTCCCACCCTTTCTGGATTCAGAATGGCTGCAGTTTTCGGGGCAAGATCGGCGACGACCAGGACCACTAGGGAAAGGAGTACGGCAGCGACTACAACCCCTAGATCTCCCTCCAGACGCCAACCAATCAGTGCCGCTAATCCAGCGGCACAGACCTTAAAGAAAGTATTGCCGAGCAAGAGCAGTCCCATCAAACGATCGGGGTGTTCCAGTAATCGCGCAGCAATAGCTGCCTGACGTTGACCGCGAGAGATTAAATAACGCAGGCGATGGCGATTCAGGGCCATCAACCCGGTTTCCGCCCCTGCGCAAAAGGCTGCCAGCGCCACACTCAGGGCAAGACCAGTAATAAGTAGGCTAAGGGGAATATCGTTCATAGAAGATCTAAACCCACTACCACCCGATTATTCATTGTAAAAGATGCCGGCCTCTTTGTTATTCTGGAACTTGGTTCAGCGTCGCCCCAGGATTAGCTCTAAAACAAACTTGCTGCCGAAATAGGCCAACACTAGCACGAGAAAACCTGCCAGTGTCCAGCGAATGGCGACACGCCCACGCCAGCCAAATCGTCGCCGTCCCCATAGCAAGATGGCAAACACCACCCAGGCGGCGATGGACAAGACGGTTTTATGGACTAGGTGTTGGGCGAATATATCTTGCAGAAAGGCAAAACCTTTGATGAGGGCCAGGGTGAGCATGACAAATCCCAATCCGATCATCTGAAACAACAGCTCTTCCATCGTTTCTAGGGGCGGTAGAGCGCGGATGAAGCCCCCTGGGCGCTTGTGGTGCAGATGATTTTCCTGGATGGCGAGCAGTATGGCCTGCGCTGCGGCAATCGAGAGCAGGCTGTAGGCCAGGATCGAGAAGATGATGTGGAGGTCGAGTCCCAATGTGTGGTGTTCGAGCACAACCTGGTGGCTGTGGAAGTACAGGTCTAGGGCGAGACCCACCGCAGCGATGGGCAGAATCGCCACGCCCAAGTTTTCCAGTGGACGCACCAAGGCCGCTAGCATTAGCAATAACGCCATAGCCCAGGTAACCAGTGAAGCGGCGTGAAGGATGGCGAGATCCAACCCCTCTCTGGTCAGGATTTCCTGGACTAGGATCACCGCGTGTAACGCCGAGCCAACCAAGGCAAGGGTGATTATGTGGCCTTTGCTGGGGGTCTTCTCTTCAGGAGACCTGCGTCGCAACCGTCGAGCTAATAAGCCGCCGGCAGTGAGATACAAAGCAATGGCAAGAATACCGAAAAGTGTCACAGGCATAGCAGTAGACCACGACTCTCTAAGGGTCTTCCCACCATCTTTGCACATCTGCTCATGGGGTTGAGGGGGTTTGGCAGTAATCTGGTGGGGTGGGGTTTGTTTGGGGCGTCCACGATATCAGTTGTCGGGCGTCGCTTGTTCGCTGGCGGAGGTGTGGTTATCATCCGCCACCTTTCTATTTTCAGATAGACCGTAAGATACTACTGGTCTACTGTCCAATAACCACCACAGTAACCGGAGGAGCGCGGCATGTCATCAGCAGAGGTAACGGAAACAGCATCGGTAGGGACGTTGGCAGGTAGCTGGTATACCGAGGAATGGCAGGGGGCCGGGGCCGCTATCTCCCTCAAGACCGCCCGACGGCTGCACGTTGAGCAATCCTCGTTCCAGTGTATCGAGGTCTTCGAGACCGAGACCTTTGGCCGACTCCTTACCCTGGATGGGTTGGTCATGGTCACCGGGCGGGACAATTTCATCTACCACGAGATGCTT
Source organism: Gammaproteobacteria bacterium (assembly GCA_963575655.1). Classification (NCBI taxonomy): domain Bacteria; kingdom Pseudomonadati; phylum Pseudomonadota; class Gammaproteobacteria; species Gammaproteobacteria bacterium. The sequence goes on from CAUYTY010000111.1 coordinate 8,128, forward strand.
TCCCATCCGGCCCTGTTTTCTCATCCCGCGCCGCGCGATGTACTCATCATCGGTGGGGGGGACTGTGGGACCCTTAACGAGGTACTTAAGCATACCGAGGTAGCTCGGGTGGTGCAGGTCGAGTTAGACGAAGGGGTTACGCGAGTTTGTGAGCGATTCTTCCCGGAGTTATGTGCGTCGAATGGTGACCCTCGTGCGGAGTTATTGTTTGCCGATGGTATCCGCTTCGTCGCTGAGGCCCCGGCTGCGTCTTTTGATGTGCTGCTGGTGGATGGTACCGACCCGATTGGTCAGGCAGCGGGGCTGTTCTCTGAGGAGTTCTACCGGGATTGCCACCGTTTGTTGCGTCCGGGTGGAGTCCTCGCGGGTCAAACCGAGTCGCCCTTATTTCATGCTGACCTTATCGTTGATGTCCACCATGCGTTGCGTGGCGCCGATTTTGCGCAGGCACGCACGCTGCATTTTCCCCAATGTACCTACCCTTCCGGTTGGTGGAGTGCCACGCTGGCTGCACGGGATGGCGCCTTGGGTGAGCCACGACCGCTCCCCGCCGGTTTCTCCACTCGCTACTACGATACCGTGGTCCATCAAGGAGCATTGGCCTTACCCCGCTTCTTACGAGAGCGCTTGCCTCGATAGAATAATGATCTTCTGTGCCGAGGTGAGTGTGGCGTACTATTTTCGAATGGGTGGATACGTTGCGCGGTTAGCGGTGCCCCAATCCTATTGTCATTTCGGCAGGGAGTGCCGGATCGTATCTCGTCGAATTATTGAATGGACCTGATATCAAATAGGATGCCGCATATTCCTGCTGCGCCGAATTCCATTCAAAGGGGAACGCCGCTAAAACACTTGCTTGGGCCAGAGGCGGTAGATTGTCTGGCGTACAATATCTTGCTGGTGCATCCACAGTTTGATGGAGATGCGTTTCGTAGGGATGCGTTGGATGGTTTGGAGCCGCTAGGTATTCTGGATCGCGGTAAGAAGTTGGCGCGGGTACTTCGTCAATATTTGCCGGAAAGATACGCGCCAGCAATAGAGATACTCTTGGCTTCACTGGCTCCGCCACTGACTCGTACTGACGATCTCGGATTGGCGGTGTTTTTTTATCTGCCGCACGTTTTCTTTGTGGCAGCGTATGGTATTGATCCAGAAGGCAATGAAGGGCAGGACCCCTTTGAAATCTCGATGAGGGCGCAATACGAACTCACTAAACGATTTAGTGCCGAGTTTTCGCTACGGCCATTCTTGATTCGAAGACAAGAGCAGACCTTATCACGATTACTTCAATGGACTGCGGATCCAGATCCCCATGTGCGGCGGCTTTGCTCGGAGGGTACTCGCCCAAGGTTGCCGTGGGCGGTACGAATTCCTGCGCTTATTGCGGATCCGGCCCCAAACCTGCCAATTCTTGAGGTGCTCAAAAACGATAGCAATCTTTATGTGCGCCGCAGTGTTGCCAACCATCTTGGTGATATTGCCAAAAACCACGCTGAACTGGTATTTGACATTTGTGAGCGATGGCTAATGGACTCATCTAACGAAGTAAAATGGCTTATCCGTCATGCGTTGCGACATCCAGCCAAGCAAGGGGATAAAGTTGCGCTTCAATTGAGAAGTGCCGCGAAAGCCAAGTAGGGAGTAGGCAAACATTACAAATATGTCTTGCGGGGATTTAGTGGGGGTTGGAAAGTTTTCGTCGCCATTAATTTAGAAAGAGGGTATATGATTAATGAGGCGCAAGTTACATAGGAACTATCCGTGATCCTCCTGTTAGATATCGGTAATTCTCGGGTAAAGTGGGGTGTGCTCGCAGATGAAGGGCGAATCTCCGGGGTAGCGTCACGTTCTCTCGGTGGTCACGGTATTGGAGGCATTGCGGAGAGTTGTTGGTCGAGTTTCTCACCAACTCGGGTTATTGCTTCAAACGTGGCAGGGAGTAACCTGGCGGGCGAATTACGAGGGTGGGTGTGGGCAACTTGGCAACAGGAGGTAGAGTTCTTGGTGCCAACGGAACGGGCCTACGGTGTAACCAACGCCTACCGTGACCCCTCTCGTCTGGGTGCCGACCGTTGGGCTGCCCTCCTGGGCGCGGCGCGGCGGCCGCATGGTCATTTGTGCGTAGTGGATTGCGGTACTGCCGTAACGTTAGACCTCCTTTCCGCCGACAACGTCCATCTTGGTGGTCTAATTGTCCCAGGGAGGCGATTGATGCGCGACTCTTTGGTTACTGGTACGGCGGGGGTTCGTTACACCTGGGGAGCGGAAGCGGTGCTCCTGGCTTGTGACACGGGCAGTGCCGTTGCCGGTGGGGCGCTCTATGCCACCATTGCGTTGATCGACCGAGTGGTTGCCGACCTTGTCGAAGAATTCTCTGCCCCGGTCACGGTGCTCCTTACCGGTGGAGATGGCGCCCTTCTGCTCCCGTTGTTGGCGGGTACGGTTGAGTATGAAGCCAACTTGGTCCTACACGGACTCGCGGTCACCGCTGGTGTGTGAGCGGGTGATCTTGGATGGGCCGAATTCAGCAGTCACGGGCACGGTTACTCGTAGTTCCCCTTCCGGGCTTGTTCCTTAAACGCTTGGTAAAGCTCCATCATTCGTCGGTATAGTGGTCCCGGATGTCCAGTTCCTACTGGAGTTCCGTCGATGGTCACTATCGCTACCACCTCACGGGTAGCGGAGGTTATCCAAACCTCATCGGCCCTACGCAGATCTTCTACTACCAGCGTATCTTCTCGTGCGGGGATACCGTCGGCAGCCGCCAGTTCCAAAACCAAGTCGCGGGTGATGCCGGGTAGTAGCAGAGGCCCTTTGGGGGGCGTGATCAGTGCGCTGTCGTGCACGATGAAGACATTGCTCGCTGCTCCTTCCGTCACTTGTGCGCCGCGTACCAGAATTGCCTCGAATGCTCCCGCATCAATGGCTTGTTGGCGCAGTAAGACGTTGGCAAGCAGGGTGATGGTCTTGATGTTACAACGTCCCCAGCGGATATCCTCGGCCAGGATCGCACTTACGCCGTTCTGACGTTTATCCGCAGGGAGTGGCAGCAGCGGGGTGGCCATCGCGAATATGCTGGGAGGCACACCCATTGGAAAGGCGTGGTCGCGGTTGGGGCCAACCCCTCGGGTCACCTGGAGATAGAGGGAGAGATCACCATTGCCATTACGGGCCACGAGGTCGCTGAGGAGGAGGCTCCACTGCTCGCGACCCAAGGGGTTGGTGCAGCGAATCTCGCTGAGGCTGTTCTCGAGCCGGTTTAAGTGCTCAGTGAGACGAAACAGATGGCCGCCATAGGCGGGCACCACCTCGTAGACACCGTCACCGAAGAGAAATCCGCGGTCCAAGACGGATACCCGCGCCTGATCGAGGGGGAGGAATCTACCGTCGAGATAGACGATCGGGGTCGCTGGGGTGGCGAGATTGGCAGGGGGCATGGCCGAATTCCGGGCTCGGATTGTATCTATGGTGCACCTGCCGCAGCAGAGGACCGATGGGTGAATCTGTGTTGGGCGCAACGCGAAAGGGGAACCCAGGCCGCCGCCGCCTAGGTCCCCGAGCTTGGTTCCCTCTCTCTCTACAGAGACAGGATCCAGGCAACGATCTTCTTCAGATCATCATCAGAGGCTGTGGGATGGGGGGGCATCGGTATCGGACCCCAAGTGCCCGCGCCACCATTCTTTACCTTCGCCAACAGATTTGCTGGGGCGGCTGCATCTCCCTTGTATTTCGCTGCCACATCTTTGTAGGCGGGGCCGACCAACTTCATGTCAACTTTGTGACAGGCTAGGCAGTCGTACTTGCCTAGTAACGCCTCACCTTCGTTGGCCATTGCTGGGGCGGAGGCCGCTACAGCCAACCATCCCATTACACCTACCACCGCCATCTTCTTGACAAAATTCATCAGAGCCTCCGAGAAACCCCGCCTTTCAGGGCGGGAAGGAAAGGAGACGGTTTTCTCCGCCCCTTTGGATAGAAAAACCTTTAAATTTGCCGGCCTTTCCCGGTTGTCAGCCCGCAAGGGCCTGGTGACGCACACTTTGCGGTGTGGCTCCTCTTGCTCGCTTATTCGTGGGTTTTCGTATCCTTTCGGGTCCCTCCTTGGCAGCAGCACTGGCTTCAACCCTGTATGCCTGTTAACCGCTGACCGCAGTGTTCGGAGCTGAGGAGGCATTCCGGAGTGCCTATTACACCGCTTGCGCAGATTCCACGACAAGGTTTCGTCGCAAAGCGACGGAGCTGGTCAACTTCAAAACTTGCTTTCACAAGCCTCGCCCTATTAGGGCAGGGTAGTTGACCATCTCATTGATACGTAAGGACACCCACACGTCGTAGCGTGACTCGGCCACGAATCATAGTCTCTAGTATGTCCATAAAAAGCACATACCCGACACCAGTCGATTATCCCTGTTCTTTAAAGGAAGAACACCAAGGTTACCGCTCAGTTATTGCAGGGATGCTCGCGGTGCCAACCACGTCAACCAGCGCAGTATGCCGGTGGAACAGTGCTTATGGTAATCCATAAGAGCATGCAAGGGTATTTTTTTCAATGCCTAGAGAAAGCCCCTCATACGCACACTGGCCATAGTACTCTCGAACGGCGTTTTTGCTCTAGCGGGGGCAGGGTGCGTGTACTGCGTTCCAAAGGGGATATCCCTATGTTTAGAGCACTTCGGGGCTTTGGTAAGGTAAAGTGATTGTCGCGTAAATAATGTGATTGTTTATGTGCGGGTTGTTGGTTGCTGAATTAAATGCACCGTAAGAATAATAGGTTACGAGAGGTGTGCGGTGGGATTGTCGAAGGATAGATTGTGATCTATTAGACCTTATCGGAAACCCCCTACCTAGCTCTGCCGGACAACGCAACCTCATGATTTATATTGACTGTGGTGTGTGATGAGGAGGTTTCCGATAAGGTCTATTGGTTGGAGGGTAGCTATTTTTGTCAACGAATTGTCAATAGGTAAGTTCTATTACATCCATCGATGATTCCCTGGAGGCCCTATTGACTCAGCTTGTGATTCTCCCCTACACTTCGAGTCCCTTACTGCTGTGGTGAGTAATCATTCGCTGCAGGCGGGTGGGTTTTCGCAGAGTTTTTGTAACACTCGGCCACCTTTATCATGAGCTACGCATCCGCACTCTTGACCAGTGGTGTCAGGCGTCTTTTATTTTTTCAAGCAGTGATTATTTTGGTTGTTGGGTGCGGTATGTGGGTACGTTACGGATATTTTTCTGCCCTTTCCTCCCTGTATGGGGGAGGAATCGCTATGGTTGTGTCCGCCTTGCTTGGTTGGCGGATGCTTGGCATAATAGACGCGCGTTTGAGTTTATTGCGTGTGTCGCTCGGGGCGCTGGAGCGTTTCTTGCTGGTTTTGCTGGGCCTTTGGGCGGGTATAGGTTGGTTGCGTCTTGCACCGCTTGCTTTGATTATGGGGTTCGTCGCTGCCCATATCGGTTATTTCTTTAAGTTGCCTGATCGTCTGGCGTGAGGAGTATTCCTTGCGGCCTTTAGGTGCTATCCAGAATCTGACCCTCTGTATCTTTGGAGTTCAGCCGTGATACACGCTTCCGACGCACCTGCTACTTCCAATCCCACCGTTTATATCCAACATCACCTGCACTCCCTCCAGATCGGTGATGGTTTCTGGACTGTCAATCTCGACACCATGATTGTTGGTGTGTCTTTGGCCCTAGTATTGGTCTGGGTTGCTTACGCAATTGGTAGGCGTCCCGATCCCGGTACTCCCAGCGGTCTTCAAAATTTTATTGAGATGGTCGTGGAATTCGTGGAAACCCAGATTCGTGATACTTTTCTGGGTCGTCCCAGTGCGTTAGTGGGGCCGGTGTCGTTTACGATTTTTGCCTGGGTATTTCTGATGAATGCTATGGATTTCCTGCCCGTGGACCTCATTCCTAAACTAGTGAGTATGGCAGGAGTTGAGCATTTTAAAGTGGTGCCCACCACGGACCCTTACACGACTTTTGCCTTGTCGATAGCGGTGTTCCTGCTGACGTTTTTCTACAATCTTAAGATGAAGGGGGCCGCTAATTACTTCAAGGGCTATCTGTACCACCCCTTCGGAAAATGGCTTATCCCGTTTAATATATTCATGACGATTGTGGAAGAGGTGGCCAAGCCGCTTTCCCTGGCGTTACGTTTGTTCGGTAACATGTTTGCGGGTGAGTTGGTGTTTCTGCTTATTGCTCTTTTACCGTGGTGGGTGTTGTGGATTCCGGGGTCGGTATGGGCGATTTTTCATATCTTGGTGGTCACCCTTCAGGCCTTCATATTTATGGTACTGACGGTCATGTACCTTAATATGGCTCACGAAGAACCTAGCCATTAATTTAGTCTCCCGGGGCATCTGGGGATATTGTTGTCGATTCCGTTGGGATTGTTGGTATGATTGTGCTCGGAGTGAGTAGGCTAATCGCTTTTTGGGGTTGCGAGGGTTGCTGCTCTAAGGATGGGTTGGAGCGGTACTAGTGCGTGGCTGTCGAGATTCTGAGCCCTTAGGTTGGGACGAGTTATTGTAGGTGCCTCTCCCTTATCTTCTGTTAATAAGGGTAGGGGTGGGGTAGAACATCTTGTTAGGAGTTTCTCAGTGAACGTTACCGCCACGTTGCTCGGCCAGATGATCACCTTTACGGTGCTCGTGCTATTCGTCAAAGAGTATTTGTGGGGTCCAGTGACCCAGGCCTTAGAGGATCGCAAGAAACGGATTGCTGATGGTTTGGCGGCCGCCGAGCGTGGTCATCATGAGCGCGAGCTGGGTAAAAAAAAGGCGATGGAGATCATTCGAGAGGCTCGTGCGTCGGCAGCGGAGATGATCGAACAGGCCAATATTCGTGCCCATGATATTATCGAAGACGCTGAAGGTGAGGCACGGGCTGCGGCCGAACGTCAAATGCTCGCGGCACAGACCGAGATCGAACAGGCAGCCAGTCGCGCCAGGGAGCAGTTACGCCATGAATTAGTCGTCCTTGCCGTTGCGGCCGCTGAACGGATTTTGCGTAAAGAGGTCGATGCCAAAGAGCATGAGCAGTTGCTCGCCCATTTCGCCGCCAACCTTTAATACGTTCGCCGTTAAGGCATCGCCATGTCGGATAAGATCACCATCGCCCGCCCTTATGCCCGTGCTGTCTTCGAGCAGGCACAGCGGGAGGACGCTTTAGAATCTTGGTCGGAAATGCTTACCCTTGCCGCCCATGTTGTGGAGGATCCTGTGATTTCGGGGCTTCTCGACAATCCGCTGATTGGTCGTGATCAGATCGCGGGAATGATTTTCGGTGTGGTGGGGGAGCACTTCTCGGAGCAGGGGCGTAACCTGATCCGGGTTTTGGCAATGAACGATCGGATCGTGGTGTTGCCAGAGATTGCCGCGTTATTCGACGCACAGAAGTCTGAAGTCGAAAATAAGTTGGAGGCAGAGGTTGTTTCTGCCTACCCGATGAATGACACGCAAGAACAGATTCTTACCCAGGCGTTAGGAAAGCGCTTTGGTCGTACGGTCAAGATTACGACGCGTGTCGATCAAAATCTCATCGGCGGTGTCATTGTACGCGCCGGTGATGTTGTGATCGACGGTTCGCTGCGGGCAGGATTGGCGCAAATGGCAAGCGAGTTGCGTGTCTGAGTTGCGTTTGTAGGGGAATAGTGTATGGGACTGATTTATGCGGAAATAACTTTGAGTAATGCACGTAAACCGGAAATTCGCCCGATCGCGGTACGTGCTCTGGTCGATACCGGGGCGGTGCATCTTTGTATACCAAAGCATATTTCCCTGCAACTAGACCTGGATAGCTACGAAGAGCGTGAAGTTGAAATCGCCGATGGTTCGGTGCAGCGGCGGTCTTATGTTGGGCCGATCCTGACTGCTTTTGAGAATCGTCGTTGTCTAACAGGGGCGATGGTGCTAGGTAACGAGGTGTTGTTGGGGGCAATTCCGTTGGAGGATATGGATCTAGTGGTCAATCTGGCTCGACAGGAGATCACGGTCAATCCCGCCAACCCCAACCTCGCGGTTAGCAAAGCAAAGCCAATCACGCGACCCGAAGGTCGTGGTTTGAGAAACTCGGTCTGATGAATAATGCGTAGCGATAATGTGTACGACCGAATGATTTTCTGTGGAAATTGATGGTACGCCCTATTCATCTCTTTGCCGGCATGAACGTTAAGCCTCTGAGGAATTCTTGATTATGTTGCAACTCAGCCCTACTGAAATCAGCGAACTGATCCAGAAGCAGATTCAGACATTCGACATTAAGGTCGAGGCACACACCGAAGGTCGGGTGGTGAGCCTCACCGATGGTATTGCTCGTATCCACGGATTAGAGGATGTCATGTCGGGTGAGATGTTGGAGTTTCCCCAGCAGACCTTTGGGATGGCGCTCAATCTGGAGCGTAATTTCGTGGGTGCGGTAATCATGGGGGATTACAAACATATCTCCGAGGGGGACACGGTACGCTGTACTAATCGTATCCTGGAGGTCCCGGTAGGACGTGCTCTGCTGGGGCGGGTAGTTAATTCGCTGGGTGCCCCGATTGACGCCAAAGGTCCCATTGAGGCAGAAGGTCGTGCCACCATCGAGAAAGTGGCTCCGGGGGTGATTACTCGCAAGTCTGTGAGTCAACCGATGCAGACCGGAATCAAGGCCATTGATGCGATGGTTCCCGTCGGGCGGGGCCAGCGCGAGTTGATCATTGGTGATCGGCAGACTGGCAAAACTGCAGTTGCGATTGACGCTATTATCAATCAGCGTGATACCGGTGTCATTTGCATTTATGTCGCCATCGGTCAGAAGGCCTCCAGCATTGCCAATGTCGTGCGCAAGCTGGAGGAGCACGGCGCGTTGGAACATACCATCATCGTGGCGGCCCCTGCCTCCGAGTCGGCGGCGCTGCAATTCATCGCCCCTTATGCCGGGTGCGCGATGGGTGAGTATTTCCGTGACCAGGGCGAGGATGCCCTCATTGTCTACGATGATCTCACTAAACAGGCATGGGCCTATCGGCAGGTGTCGTTATTGTTGCGTCGTCCGCCGGGTCGTGAGGCCTATCCGGGCGATGTCTTCTATTTGCATTCGCGCTTGCTGGAGCGTGCTGCCCGGGTTAATGAGGAATTCGTGGAGAATGCCACGGGTGGTCGGGTGAAGGGCAAGAGTGGCTCGCTAACGGCATTGCCGATTATCGAGACCCAAGCAGGTGACGTGTCGGCCTTCGTACCCACTAATGTGATTTCAATCACCGACGGCCAGATCTTCTTGGAGAGCGATCTATTTAATGCGGGGATTCGGCCTGCCATTAATGCGGGTCTCTCGGTATCGCGGGTGGGTGGTGCAGCTCAGAGTAAGATCATCAAAAAACTCGGTGGTGGTGTACGTCTGGACCTGGCCCAATATCGTGAATTGGCGGCCTTTGCCCAGTTTGCCTCTGACCTGGATGAGTCTACCCGTCGACAACTGGAACGCGGTCAGCGTATTACGGAATTAATGAAGCAGCCCCAATATCATCCAATGTCGGTGGCTGATATGGCGGTGTCTCTGTTCTCCGTGAGTCAGGGGTTCTTGGATGATGTGCCGGTAAAGAAGGTAGTAGAGTTTGAGCGTGCCCTGCATAGCTATATGCATCACTACCAGGCTGACCTTCTTGCCCGTATCAACGAGAAGCCGGAGTATACCGACGATGTGGAGAGTGGCCTGCGTGCTGCTCTTACGGATTTCAAGGCTACCCACGCCTGGTAATAAAACTAGGCTGTGCGGACACAAGTCTCCCTTAAGGGGGCGCATCCGGGGGCGATGCGTCTATCTGGCGCAATAGCCGCAACCGAGTGAGTAGACGAGTATGGCCGGCGGTAAGAACATTCGCGAAAAGATCAAAAGCATCAAGAGCACCCAGAAGATCACCCGGGCCATGGAGATGGTGGCCGCTAGCAAGGTGCGTCGCTTTCAAGATCGGATGGCGGCGTCCCGCCCTTACGCAAATCTCATGCGTCGGGTGGTTGGGCATATGTCTCGTGCCAATCCCGAATATCCCCATCCCTATGTCCTCTCTCGCCCAGAGGTTAAAAATCTCGGTTTTATCGTTATTACCTCGGACCGTGGGTTGTGTGGCGGCCTCAATAATAATGTGTTGCGTTCCGTGTTGTTGCGGATGCGCCAAGCAGAGCGTGAGGGGCAGGGGGTGCGGTGTTGTAGTATCGGACTCAAGGGGAATGTGTTTCTCAAACGTGCTGGGGCAAATATTGTTTCCAGTGTGGCTCACCTGGGCGATCCACCTCATGTTGCGGATCTGATTGGTGCGGTCAAAGTCATGTTGGATTCCTATGTGAGTGGTGAGATTGACCGTCTGTATCTGGTCTACAACCATTTTGTCAATACCATGACTCAGACCCCGACTGTAGAGCAACTCCTGCCACTACCTCCCGATACCGGAACTGAGGCTACTAAGGATTCTTGGGATTATCTCTACGAACCAGAGGCGGGGCAGGTAATTAGCGAATTGATGGTGCGTTTTATCGAATCATTGGTTTATCAGGGAGTCGTGGAGAATATGGCATCCGAAATGGCGGCGCGCATGGTGGCTATGAAGGCGGCCTCTGACAATGCGATGGCCGTTATTGGTGAACTTCAGATTGCCTATAACCAGGCCCGTCAGGCGGCCATTACCCAGGAGTTGTCGGAGATTGTGGCTGGAGCTGCGGCGGTGTGATGGGGGCGGATGGTTTTGGGTAGTGCCGATTAGCTATCAGAAATTAGAAAATTGTTGGGAGTATCCAATCATCCCAACCTACGACTACACAGGGGTTTTGGTATGAGCGTTGGCAAGGTGGTTCAAATCATCGGCGCGGTGGTAGACGTGGAGTTTTCCCGTGTGGGGATGCCGAGGGTACATGATGCCCTGCGGATCGACTCCATGGGCCTGACCCTGGAGGTCCAGCAACAGCTCGGTGACGGTATTGTCCGCACCATTGCCATGGGGTCCACCGATGGCCTGCGCCGCGAGACCGAGGTCATCAATACGAGAAGTGGCATTTCGGTACCGGTGGGCAAGGCAACTCTCGGTCGCATTATGGATGTGCTCGGGACCCCCGTGGACGGAAAAGGTCCGATCGGGGAAGAGGAGCGTTGGACCATCCACCGCAAGGCCCCTAGTTTTGCCGATCAGTCGAGTACGGTGGAACTCTTGGAGACCGGCATCAAGGTGGTTGACCTGATTTGTCCGTTTGCCAAGGGGGGTAAGGTTGGTCTGTTCGGGGGGGCGGGAGTGGGTAAAACCGTGACCCTGATGGAGCTAATCCGTAACATCGCGGTTGAGCACTCTGGTTATTCGGTGTTCACCGGTGTGGGTGAGCGTACCCGCGAAGGCAACGACTTTTACTACGAGATGAAGGAAGGCGGGGTGCTCGATAAGGTGGCCTTGGTGTATGGGCAGATGAATGAGCCTCCGGGTAATCGGTTGCGCGTGGCCCTTACCGGGTTGACCATGGCGGAGTACTTCCGCGACGAAGGTCGGGACGTGCTACTGTTTGTGGACAATATCTATCGCTATACCCTAGCCGGAACCGAAGTATCTGCGTTACTTGGACGTATGCCATCGGCGGTGGGTTACCAGCCAACCTTGGCCGAAGAGATGGGGGCGCTCCAAGAGCGCATTACCTCGACGCGGAAAGGATCCATCACCTCCATCCAAGCTGTGTACGTCCCTGCGGACGACCTGACCGACCCCTCTCCGGCGACTACCTTTGCCCACTTGGACGCCACCTTGGTGCTTTCTCGCCAGATTGCGGAGTTGGGCATCTACCCTGCGGTGGATCCCTTGGACTCCACCAGCCGTCAGCTTGACCCACTCGTGGTGGGAGAAGAACACTACCAGACTACCCGTCAAGTGCAGGGTACTTTGCAGCGTTACAAAGAGTTGAAGGACATCATCGCGATCCTGGGTATGGATGAACTCTCCGAAGAAGATAAGCTCATCGTGTCCCGTGCCCGTAAGCTGCAACGTTTCTTGTCTCAGCCCTTCTTCGTGGCGGAGGTGTTTACCGGCAGCCCTGGTAAGTATGTGTCTCTGAAGGAGACCATTCGTAGCTTTAAGGGTATCGTCAGCGGCGAGTATGACAGTCTGCCCGAGCAGGCTTTTTACATGGTCGGTGGTATCGACGAGGCGGTAGAGAAGGCCAAGCGGCTCCAATGATGAGTGTAACGAGGGGAGGATACTGACATGTCCATGACCATTCATGTGGACATTGTGAGCGCCGAGGGGTCGCTCCACTCAGGCGTCGCCACGATGGTGTGCGCCCCGGCGATGATGGGTGAGGTTGGTATTATGCCTCGCCATTCGCCTTTCCTCAGTAAGCTTATACCCGGAGAGGTGCGGATTCATACCCAGGGGGGCGAGGAAGAGATTTTCTACATCTCCGGCGGCCTTCTGGAGGTTCAGCCTCATGTGGTGACAATCCTGGCGGATACTGCGGTGCGCGCCAAGGACCTCGATGAGGTCAAGGCCTTGGAGGCCAGGGAACGGGCGATGCAGCTTATCAAGGATCGTAAGTCAGACGTTGACTATGTCCGTGTCCACGCCGAATTGCTGGAGGCTATTGCCCAGCTGCGGACGATCCAGACGTTGCGCAAGAAATTGAAACGGGCATAGACCTATACCTTTTCATCCCCTTCCTCGTGGGAGGGGGTGAACGGTTACCAAGAAATTATGGTGGACCGATCTTTTTCCCCGGTGGTCCGTTATTTTCCCTTCCGTTGTTATCCTCTCGCCGATATTCTTAAGGAGATCTTTGTGGCTCGCGTTGTCAAGGGAAAAGTAGTTTATCTTACCTACAACATTCGTGATATGGCGGGAGATTTCCTAGAGCAATCTGACCTTCCCATTGGATATATCCATGGCGTGGGTGGCGCTCTATTTCCCAAAGTGGAACAGGCATTGGATGGTGCTGAGGTTGGAGCTACGATTGAGGTCACCCTTGCCCCAGAAGAAGGCTTTGGGCCATATCTGCAGGAGCTGACCTTTATCGATGATATTGATAACGTCCCTCCTGAACTACGCTATGTTGGGGCACAGGCCCAAATGGAAAATGATCAGGGAGAAGTTCATACTTTCGTGGTCTCCAATATCGATGATGGTAAGCTCACGGTGGATGGTAATCATCCTTTTGCCGGTCGCACCCTGATCTACACCGTCGAAGTGCTCCACCTACGAGACGCTTCTCCTGCCGAGATTACCCGTGGCGAGCCGTTTGATGCCCCGCAGTTGCATTAGAACGCAGGGTATGAACCAGGCTGACGGCCGTCTCTTGTTGAGTCGCCGCCTAACTTTTCAACCTAGCGGAATCCATTCCGCTGGCTGAAAAGTTTGAGATTCAACCAGCCCGCCGAAAGGCAGCCGACAAGAAGTGAAGCGAAAGCGAGTCACCCTGGGATGCTTCTCCAGTCCCAGGCTCTGACGACGAAAGGAATGACGGTCGAGAGACGGTATAAGACCCAATCCTTAGTCTGACCGACCTTCTTGTTCTGGGCGAGGAGACCTTTACTGGCGTAAGCCAAGTTACCCTTACGGGTTGACAGCCGGGAAAGACCGGCATTTTTACAGAAACGTCAAAGGACGGCGGGCTGGCTGAACCTCAATGGCAGCGGCCTCAGAATTTCCCTCGCGTCCTCTGCTCCATTGCATTACGCAACCGGACTGGGGGAGTGTCGCACTCCCAGTGCTCCTTCGGGGAGAATACTTTGAAATCCCGTAATGACAGTGATGTCCGGGGAGTTTCCCCGTGGGCTGTGATTATCCTTGCCGCTGGGCAGGGGACGCGCATGCGTTCCGACTTGCCTAAGGTCCTCCATACCCTGGGCGGCAAGTCGTTGTTGTCCCATGTCGTTGATACTGCTACTCAGTTGGATGCAGCGCGGATCTGTGTGGTCTATGGCCATGGCGGTGAGCAGGTGCGTGCCACCCTTCCAGACCTGCCGGTGGTGTGGATGGAACAAAGGCCACAATTGGGTACAGGTCATGCCGTCGCCCAGGCCTTGCCCCACCTTCAGCGTGGCGATACCGTACTGATCCTGTATGGTGATGTCCCGCTCATCCAGCCTGATACCTTGCGTACCCTGGTTACCGCTGCCGTATCTTTCTCAGATACCTCGACCGGTGCGTTGGCCATACTGACCCTGAAGTTGCCAGATCCCTTCGGCTATGGTCGCATTGTGCGCGATGAACTGGGTCAAGTAGTTAGTATTGTTGAGGAAAAGGATGCTACCCCGGAGCAACGCCGGATCTGCGAGGTCAACACTGGCATTCTGGCGGTGAATGAGGCGCGGCTAGCCGATTGGATCAGCCGGCTCGACAATCACAACGCAGCGGGTGAATATTACCTCACAGATATTGTTGGTCTGGCCGTAGCCGACGGGGTACCGGTGCATACTGTTCAGCCTAATACGGTTATTGAGGTCCTTGGAGTCAATCACCGCGCCCAACTCGCTGAATTGGAACGGACCTACCAAGCGCGTCGGGCGCAGGAGCTACTGTATGCCGGGGTGACCCTGCGTGACCCCACCCGCTTTGACGTGCGAGGAACGCTGGAAGTAGGCCGTGATGTGGAAATCGATATTGATGTTGTCCTAGAGGGGCAGGTACGCTTAGGCGATCGGGTACGTATTGGCCCCTACTGCCACCTCAAGAATGTGACTATTGCCAATGATACTGAGGTGCGCTCTCATTCCTCCCTGGAGGGGGTTACTATTGGTACGGGCTGTATCATCGGTCCTTTTGCGCGTCTGCGTCCTGGCACTGATCTTGGCTCTCGGGTCCACGTTGGCAATTTCGTCGAGATCAAACAGACTCAGGTAAACGATGGTAGTAAGATCAACCATCTGAGCTACGTGGGCGATGCCGTTATCGGTCGTGGGGTCAATGTTGGGGCGGGTACTATCACTTGCAATTATGATGGCGCCAACAAACATCGTACGGTGATTGGCGATCACGCCTTTATCGGTTCCGATACTGCTTTGGTGGCCCCGGTTGAGATTGGGGCGAATGCCACCATCGGTGCTGGTTCGGTCATTACTCGCGACGCCCCATCTGGAGAATTAACCTTGAGCCGTTCCCGCCAGGAAACCTACCCAGGTTGGACTCGACCGGTTAAGAAAAAATAGATCATTTAGGTCTGTCTCCAATTATCTATCAACACCGAAAACAAAAGTCAGAATCTCGCAAGGGTTCTGACTTTTGTTTTCGGTGTTTGCATGAAATTGGACAGATTTTCCTGGAGTCTCGTTATGTGTGGAATCGTTGGTGCCGCTGCCGAGCGTGATGTTGTTGCCATCCTAATCGAAGGTCTCAAGCGATTGGAATATCGTGGCTATGACTCCGCAGGCGTTGCTATTCAGAATGCCGCCGGTCAATTAGAGCGGACTCGTACCACCGGTAAGGTGCGTGAGTTGGAGGCGAGTCTTGCCGTTAATCCGCTACGTGGCACTCTTGGTATTGCCCATACACGCTGGGCCACGCATGGTCGCCCTGTTGATTATAATGCCCACCCTCATATCTCTCGGGACAGTGTGGCGGTAGTCCACAACGGTATTATCGAGAATCATGAGGTCCTGCGTACCCGCCTCCAAGGCCTTGGTTACGAGTTTACCTCCGACACGGATACGGAGGTCGCTGCTCACCTTATCCATTATCATCGCCTTCATTCCTCCGACTTGTGTACTGCGGTGCGTGCTGCAGCCAGTGAATTGAAGGGGGCTTATGCGTTAGGAGTGATTGCCACGACCGATCCTGGTCGGTTGGTAGCTGCACGTTTGGGCAGTCCTTTGGTAATTGGTATAGGGATTGGTGAACATTTTATCGCCTCGGACGTGGCTGCCTTATTGCCGGTTACCAAGCGTTTTGTCTTTTTGGAGGATGGGGATGTTGCGGATCTTTCCCGAACCAGTTGCGTCTTTTATGACCGTACTGGTCATATAGTTCAGCGTCCGATTAAGGAAAGCGAGCTAACCAGTGATGCTGTAGAGCGGGGAGAGTTCAGACATTACATGTTGAAGGAGATCCATGAACAGACCCGGGCGATTACCGACACGCTGGAAGGTCGCCTGAGTGGTCAGCGGATTCTGGAGGATATTTTCGGTCCACTTGCGCGGGATATTTTTAATGAAACCAAGGCAGTACAGATCATTGCCTGTGGTACGAGTTATCACGCTGGGGTAGTTGCGCGCTATTGGATTGAGTCTATCGTAGGAATTCCTTGCAGTGTGGAGGTAGCGAGCGAATTTCGTTATCGTCGTTCGGTAGTGTCGCCGGGTACGTTGGTCGTGTGTATTTCCCAAAGTGGTGAGACGGCCGATACCTTGGCCGCTCTTCAGGAGACCAAACGTCTTGGTTATGCCCATTCTCTTGCGATCTGCAACGTTCCTGAAAGTTCTCTTGTTCGTGAAGCAGAATTAACGCTGATGACACGGGCGGGTCCCGAGATTGGTGTAGCCTCTACCAAAGCCTTTACCTGTCAATTGGTCGCATTGTTATTACTGACCATTGCTTTAGGACGACATAAAGGTCTTAACGAAGAGCAAGAAGCTGAGCTGGTAACGGAGTTACTCGCTGTGCCATCCTTAGTGGAAAAGGCCTTGGGGTTGGATGAGACCATCCGCGAATTGGCCGAGCGTTTTACTGATAAGCATCACGCTCTGTTCTTGGGACGTGGTACTCAATATCCAGTTGCCATGGAAGGGGCGCTCAAACTTAAAGAGATCTCCTATATCCATGCGGAGGCGTATCCGGCGGGAGAACTCAAGCACGGGCCGCTCGCCCTCGTTGATGCGGATATGCCGGTGGTAGCTGTTGCCCCCAACAATGAGTTATTGGAAAAGCTTAGATCCAATCTGCAAGAGGTGCGCGCTCGGGGCGGACAACTCTATGTTTTCGCCGATGTCGAATCGCGTTTCCACGATACTTCTGGGATGCATGTCATCAATCTTCCCAGCGTAGGTGATATAACTGCCCCGATTGTCTATACCATACCCCTGCAACTTTTGGCCTACCATGTGGCGGTGCTAAAGGGTACCGATGTAGACCAGCCACGCAATTTGGCTAAGTCGGTGACGGTGGAGTAGGGCACATGTCCCTCGCCCTTTCCGAAATTCCCGCCGTAGTTATCGAGCGCATCCACGAATTGCGCGTCCGAATCGATCATCATAATTATCTTTATCACGTCCTCGATAGTCCCGAGATCTCGGATGCCGAATATGATCGGCTGATGGGAGAATTGTTGGCGTTGGAGCAGGCCCATCCTGAATTGGTAACGCCGGACTCGCCCACTCAACGGGTGGGGGCGGCGCCTCTGGCGGTGTTGGGACAGGTTCAGCACACTTTGCCCATGTTGTCTCTGGATAACGCCTTTACCGAGGAAGACCTGTATGACTTCGATCGGCGGGTGCGGGAGCGGCTGGGAATCACCCACGATACCCATAGCATCGAATATGCGGCGGAACCCAAACTCGATGGGTTGGCGGTGAGCATCCTCTATGAGAACGGGGTATTGACCCGAGCGGCTACACGAGGGGATGGTTCTACCGGTGAAGACATTACTCACAATGTACGCACCATCGCCACGGTACCGTTGCACCTGCGCGGGGAGGGGTGGCCCACAGTGTTGGAGGTGCGCGGTGAGGTCTATATGCCACGAGCGGGATTCGAGGACTTTAATCGGCGAGCCCGTGAGCGCGGTGAAAAGACCTTGGTGAATCCGCGCAATGCTGCTGCGGGTAGTCTGCGTCAGCTCGATTCCAGGAGCGCGGCCCAGCGTCCGTTGACCATGGTGTGCCATGGTGTGGGTAGGGTGGGGAAGGGGAGAGACGGGGCGGAGCATTGGGAGTTGCCCACACATCACCATGCGGTGATGGAGGCCTTTAGGGAGTGGGGGTTGCGTGTTTCGCCAGAACTTAGCGTGGTCTTGGGGACAGGGGGATGTCTCGCCTACTACCGTGCGATGTTGGAGCGGCGTACGGATCTTGGTTATGACATCGACGGAGTGGTTTTTAAGGTCAATGACCTGGCGTTGCAGCGGCGTTTGGGATTTGTGAGTCGTGCACCGCGTTGGGCGATAGCTCACAAGTTTCCGGCCCAGGAAGAGTTAACGGTTGTTGAGGAGATCGAGGTCCAGGTGGGGCGTACTGGGGCTTTGACGCCGGTGGCGCGGCTCCGCCCGGTGTTCGTGGGGGGGGTGACGGTGACCAACGCCACCCTTCACAACGAGGATGAGATCCACCGCAAGGAAGTACGGGTAGGCGACACCGTGATCGTCCGACGGGCCGGGGATGTGATCCCGGAAGTGGTCGCCGTGGTTCGAGAATATCGCCCCAAGCAGTCGGTACCTTTCGTCTTTCCAACGCATTGCCCAGTGTGTGGCGCCCAGGCGTCACGCCTCGAAGGGGAGGCGGTCGCGCGGTGTAGCGGGGGGTTGTTCTGTCCGGCCCAACGAATTGCGGCGCTACGTCATTTTGCCTCGCGACGTGCCCTAGATATCGAGGGATTGGGGGAGAAGCTCATCGAGCAGTTGGTAGAGAAGGAACTGGTGCATACCGTAGCCGACCTTTATCACCTGACTACCGAGCAGCTCGTTGACCTGGAGCGCATGGGAGAGAAATCTGCGCAGAATTTGGTGGAGGCCCTGGCGCACAGTAAAAATACAACCTTGCCACGCTTTCTCTATGCCCTTGGTATCCGGGAGGTGGGTGAAGCGACGGCAACGGCGTTGGCCCGTCACTTTGGAAATCTAGCGGCGATCATGGCAGCGGATGCCGAGACCCTGCAGCAAGTGTCTGACGTGGGCCCGGTTGTTGCACGGGAGGTGGTGACTTTCTGTGGTCAGGAACACAATCGTGAGGTGATTGAGCGTCTCCAGGCGGTGGGGGTGACGTGGCCCGTGCTACTCGCCGAGGCTACCCCTACCCCGCTGGTGGGCAGGACTTTTGTACTCACTGGGACACTGGCGGCGATGACCCGCGACGAGGCCAAGGCCCGTCTGCAGGCCCTGGGCGCGAAAGTGGCCGGTAGCGTTTCGAGCAAAACCAACTATGTCGTAGCGGGGGAGGAGGCGGGTTCCAAATTGGATAAAGCCCGTGCCCTGGGGGTAACAGTAATGGCTGAGAAAGATCTGTTAGCGTTATTCGAGAATGAGGTGTTGCCATCTTGAAAGAACCAGGGGTCAGATCTACTCCGGCTTTAACCATTTTGCCGCTACTTGGCTGATGAGATCAGAATAATCGGGATATTCGACAGGACAAATCAATGGCAAGGCCATTTCAGCAATGATTTGTGCCACGGCTTGATTGGTCAGCGGAAAATTGGTGCGACGGGCACGATCGGCGATTACCATTTCCTGACCCCAAAAGTAGACCCGTGAACCGCCGGTATTGGCGCGCATCCGCCGGACTTCTTCGTCGCGGGTAGCACCGAATAGCGGCAACCAGATATCGGCCATTAGCGTGTCGGCCCGTGTCTCGGGTACGAATTTATAGGCATCGCCCTGAATAATCGTAATCTTGTGGGCGGCCTCGGCCGGCAGCTGTTCGGTTATGCCTGAGCAACGCACCATTTCGATGACCTCGGGATCGAATTCAACCGCCGTGACCTGGGTCACTGCGGGATTGAGTGCTGCGTTTAGCATGGCCCACCCATCCCATCCCAAGCCCCATTACCACCACATGCCCGACCGCATGGCGGTATCCTAACTCCTGACTCTCGATTTCCTTGGGTGTCATGAACATCTAGGTTTTGGTTACACCATTCTCCGTACGCGTCAGGGCCACCATATTGATGACCAATTGCGTTAATGTCCAATATCCAGGGCACAATACCATCTCGGCTATTTTAAGACGCCAGCGCGTACTTTCAAAAGGTTGATAGGTTGGACAAAATAGATCGGTAGTATAAGTTGGAAGGGAGGGAGCATTTGTCATGATGAGAGGGTTAATTAATTGGTTGCAGACCGAAAATGATAGGGTGGACAGGGATCTTTTTGCCTGCCTATGCAATTGCCTACGGTATCTAAAATATTTGCAGGATAAAAGTATTTCATGAATAAAACACACCACAAGAAACGCTTTATTCTGCTGACGCTTGTCAGTTTTATTCTGCGGATTCAAACTCGAAGTGCAACTCTTGAATTAACAGTTAGTTGAGTGAGCGAGGTACTCTAATTTCTGTATCAGACGAATCCTCGCAGCGTCAAGGGACCGTGGAATAAATGCGGTTGTGTCCTTGGTACGGCCTTATCGTGCCAAGGACACAATCGCGTTTATGCCGCGAAAGCCCTTGATGCAACCAGGCAGTTGTCTGGTGGACAGCAACAGCGGGTCAGTGTTGCCCGTGCGCTGATGAATGGCGGCGATGTGATCCTTGCCGATGAACCAACCGGTGCTTTGGACAGAAAAAACGGTCAGGAGATGTTGAGTATTCTGCACGAACTGAATAGCCAAGGTCATACGATTATTTTAGTTACTCATGATATGCAGGTAGCAAATCATGCAGAACGTATTATTGAACTCAGCGATGGCAAGATTATCAGCGATCAACGGAATTTCCAGGTCGTTTCTGAAAAAACAATCGTACTATCCGCAGGGCGTCCGACGATTGGTAAGTCGTCGCTTCATGAAAATTTGGGACGTTTTGTTGAAGCGTTCAAAATGTCATTGGTCGCGATGGCGTCTCACCGGATGCGTACCTTACTAACTATGCTTGGGATCATTATTGGCATAATGTCGGTAGTTTCAGTGGTTGCGCTCGGGCAAGGGGCACATCAAAAAGTAGTCAATGACATTAAGAGATTCGGAACAAATGTCATAAATATTTATCCCCATGGCGACTTCGGAGATTATGCGAACAATCGAAGCCTGACTTCTCCTGATCTGAATGCCTTAAAATCACAGGTCTATGTGGACAGCCTAACCCCAGAGGCTTTCGGAAATTCGATGTTGCGTTATCGAAATGTGAAAGCCAAATCATGGGTTGGGGGAGTAGGAGAACAGTAGACATTAGACCTTATCGGAAACCCCCTACCTAGCTCTGCCGGACAACGCAACCTCATGATTTATATTGACTGTGGTGGGTGATGAGGAGGTTTCCGATAAGGTCTATTATCGAAAACCCAAAACCTCACCCCCCGCCCCCCTCTCCTTAACAGGAGAGGGGGAGATTTTTTGCCTGTTCCGTCCAGGAGTTAAGCATAACAACGGAATAATTCTCCCCCTCTCCTGTTAAGGAGAGGGGGTTGGGGGGTGAGGTTTCCGATAATGTCTAGTATTTTCGCGTCTATGGATATGAAATGGACAAAGGATCTTCATTCAGGCAAAGTGATGTGCAGAAACAGGCGCAAGTAGTGGTGATTGACATAAAGACCAGCAAGAAATTGTTTGCCGCTCATGAAAACCCTATCGGAAAGATCGTTTTTGTTGGGGATCTTCCCTGTCAGGTGATTGGCGTTACTAAGGAAAAGGGAACATTTGGCAATAATCAGAACCTTTTGATCTGGCTTCCCTACACATCTGTGATGAGTCGATTATTGGGGCAGAATTATTTCGACTTGATCACGGTTCGTGTCAAAGAGGAGGTGCCGAATAAAATTGCCGAACAGAGTATTATCAAACTGCTCAAACAACGCCATGGTACGAAGAACTTTGTTACCTATAGTACTGACGATATCCTGAAAACCGCGCAAAGAACAACTAACACATTGATTTTGTTGATTTCTACTATTGTGGTGATTTCTCTGATTGTTGGTGGTATTGGGGTCATGAATATCATGCTGGTTTCGGTTTCCGAACGGGTGGTGTTTCAGACCTGGATATTGCGGTAGCCATTCTTCAAACATGGGTATCGGGTGACTTTCTGCCATAATTTTGAAGTATTATCGTGCGCAACGAGAACTTTACTTGGAAAGAACCTCCAATGGCTAACAGAGCTGTTTTGTGTCCATGCTGTAAATGTGATCATGTCGTTAAACGCGGCAAGACGGAACTTGGAAAACAACGCTATCTCTGCCTGAAGCCGGAATGTGGTAGGAAGACATTCATTTTAGATTATACCTACCAGGGGTATTTGCCAGAAGTCAAGGAGCAGATCATCGACATGGCAATGAACGGCAGCGGGATCCGTGATACTGCGCGGGTATTGGGAATTAGTCCAGGGACGGTTATTAGCAAAATAAAAGAAACAAGAACCCTATATGGAACCAGTCAATCGGTCACTACTGGAAAGACTGAATTCAGATGACATTCTTTCTGATATTCAGAAAGTTGAAGGTGCTGAAGTGGATGATAATGTGGAGCTATGTCGGCAACAAGGAAAATCAACGCTGGCTTTGGCATGCTATTGACCATGCTACGGGAAATGTTCTTGCGTATGTGTTTGGCAAAAGGAAAGATTCGGTATTTTTGTCCTTAAAAGAACTCCTCAAGCCGTTTGGGATTTCTCGATTTTATACTGACGATTGGGGGGCTTATGAACGGAATTTACCAGTCGAACAACAAATCATTAGCAAGAAGAATACTCAAAAAATCGAGAGGAAACATTTAATGTTACGGACACGTATCAAACGGCTTGCCCGGAAAACCATTTGCTTCTCCAAACTTGAGAAAATGCATGATATTGTGATTGGTCTCTTCATAAATCGCTATGAATTTGGCGTCTTAGTCTGAAAAATATCTAAATTATGGAACATTACTGGCCATATCCAGGTCTGGAACACCACCTCCGAACGCACATATGAAATTGGGATTCGCATGGCCGTTGGCGCACGACAGAATGATATTATGCAGCAATTCCTGATTGAAGCGATTTTGGTTTGCTTGGTTGGCGGGTTGATTGGGATTCTGCTGTCTTACGGTGTGGGAATAATCTTTCCGTTCTTTGTTACGGCAGTCGCAATGGAATTTTCTAACGCATCGATAATTTCTGCAGTCGTATGTTCTTCGCTGGTTGGTGTGTTGTTTGGATATTTGCCGGCGCGTAATGCTGCGCGACTTGATCCGATAGAAGCATTGGCCAGGGAGTGATGGGCCTGCGGGGATGCGGTGAGGAACGAACCACATCAGGCGAACGGTGTTTGGATAACCCAGTGTTGGGCTGACGAAAAATCAACATAATTCTTCGTGAATTGCTTATGTTTCAAAGTTGGGCTTCGCAAAAAGACGCTTAGCTCAACCTACGGGCTGCGCTGGTGAGCCATGGCTCCCACAATGGCTTAACGCCGGGACGGGTGCCTTATGTTTTTTCTCCGCCCGTGATAGGGCTGCAGATTCTGGCAAAACGTCCGGCCCTCCCGGCTACTACTCGGGGGGCGTCGCACTCGCTACGCTCCCCTTCCGCTATATCTGTGCTTCTTCAGCGAATGGTAAGTAACCCAAGTTGCTACCTAGCGCGTTTTTCTCCCCTCTCTCTCCGCGAGAGGGGCTTTTTCGTTTCTCACCGTATAGGTAGCAACTTGGGTTAAGCAAGACCTGTCCCCAAGCTTTCACACTGCTTTGGCAGTGTAAATGGGTGGTTACCTGAAAGTTTGAACATCCGGCTCAGATTGGGGTTTTCCTGTAGATTCATCACACTATAATTCGCGGTTCTCCATGGGGGGCGTGTGTGCCCTGCGTGGGAAGGGGGGACTGTGACGTTGGACGTGCCGATCAAGAAAAAGCTCAAATTGCATGGTTTTAACAACCTAACCAAGACCTTGAGTTTTAACATTTATGATATTTGTTACACCCAGACAGCTTCTCAGTGTCGGGCCTATTTGTGCTACATCGACGAGGTTTACAACGCGGAACGCTTGACGAATATCCTCGTCGAGGTTTCGCGAATCATTGGGGCCAATGTCCTCAATGTGTCCCACCAGGACTACGATCCTCAGGGGGCGAGCGTGACCATGCTCATTTCCGAGGAGCCCGTCACGGTCGAACCACTAACGATGGCGGCCGCACCTGAAGAGGAAGAGCCGGGTCCGTTGTCGGGTGCCTCGCCCCATGCCTCTGCGGGGTCGTACCTGGACCTGGACTTGCGGCCTGAGACAGTGGTCGCGCATCTCGACAAGAGCCACCTGACCGTTCATACCTACCCAGAGAGCCATCCGGAAAATGGTATCAGCACCTTCCGTGCGGATATCGATGTCTCTACCTGCGGCCGTATCTCCCCGCTACGAGCATTAAATTATTTGATCCACACCTTCGAATCGGATATTGTCACCATGGATTATCGGGTACGTGGTTTCACCAGGGACGTGAGCGGCAAGAAGCACTTCATTGATCACAAGATCAATTCGATCCAGAATTTCTTGGCCACCGACACCAAAGACAAGTACAACAAAGTGGATGTCAACGTCTACCAGGAAAATATTTTCCACACGAAGATGATGGTCAAGCACTTTGACCTCAACAACTACCTGTTCGGAGCTGCCAAAGAGGATCTGCCTCCTGAGGAGCGTAAGCGCATTAAGCGTCGCCTCAAGCGCGAAATGGCTGAGATCTTTTACGGGCGCAACATTCCCAAGATGCCCTGATGGCGGGGGCGCAGTCCACACAGGAAAGAGTTTATGGCCTACAGCGATTTTACCCTGAAGAAGGTAAAGGAGAGTTTTGGCCTGTCGGTGCAAGAAGGCGCCTCGTTGTTTGCCGCAGTGACGGAGATGGCCGTTAGTTCGTGGTTGCAAGCGACGCTGGCGCGTAATTTACCATTGGCGCTTGCGATCAATACTGAGAAAGCGCGTTCCGAACTATTGATTATTAATCTGCTGCTAGAGGCGCGGGCGCAATTAGGGAATAGAGTGAGTCTGTTCTCTGGTATAGACTTTACGGTAGACCGAGAGCGCGGCTTAAATGGATTTTGCGACTATGTTCTGAGTAATTCAGATGAGCAGTTTTATCTGGATAGTCCAGTGGTTATGGTCGTAGAGGCGAAGAACGAAAACATTATTTCCGGCCTAGGGCAGTGTGTTGCGGAAATGCACGCCGCACAGCTCTATAACGCACAAGAAAAGAAGGTGCTATCTGGTATTTATGGTGCGGTGACGACCGGTAATGAATGGAAATTTTTAAAGTTGGACAATATGACAGTTTACATTGATCAAGATGCCTACTACATCAACCAGGTAGCAAAGATTATTGGAATCTTGGTTAGCATGGTGAGAGCGGTAGATTAACCCACGCAGGGATTATGAGGCATTTGGTTGGAGCGGTTACGTACCTACTTGAAACAGAGGTGACGGTTCCCTGCCGGTTGCCTGATGCGATCATGCGAAAAGGTGTCCCACGTTCCGTGGATAGCCACTTAAACAAGTCATTTAAGAGTGTGTCATGACTACCCTACTGAAGCGTTTTTTCCCAGTGTTCCTTGCTGTGCTGTTGACTGCCTGTGGAGGTGGTGGCGGGGGTGGGGGAGGTTTTACTGGTAGCGGGAGTGGCAGCGGAAGTGGCGGAGGAGTGGGGACAACAGTGGGGTCGGTCACCCTCCCGGTGCAGGTGAACGCCAATGGAGGGTTGTCTGTAGTCGCTGGTGGGTCGTCGATACCGTTGAAGATTACGGTCAATGACGCGAACGGTCGGCCCCTCTCTGGGCAGACGGTAACCTACACCACCACCAGTGGAACCTTATCGGCGACACAACCCTCAACCGTTGCCTCTACCGGCATTGCCGTTGCGATTGCCAAGTTTCGAAAAAATCTCACTGGTTTATCTTCTAGCGCACACGCGAGTAGCAGTGGTAGCTCAATTGAGGTGACTACCGACGTGAGCGGTGTTGCTACGGTCTACCTTTCGGGGGATGGGACGCAGGGCACGGCTACCGTGACGGCGACCTCTGGAGGAAAGACTGCTGCGCCTTTTGTTGTACATTTCAATCACGTTGGTTCCATTATTGCGACATCTGGGAGCAGCAGTATCTCTGCGGGTGGGAGTTCTCAGACCCGGATTCGGGCCACGGTAAGGGACGCGACCGATCAGCATATCCCTATTAATGGGGCGAAAGTTACCTTTACTACCTTTACCGGTACCCTGTCTTATCCCCCCGATACCACACCGCCAGTGATCTCGGGAACCCATATCGATAACATCGAGACTGATCTTGATGGTATTGCGGAAGTATCTCTTACCTCTCCGAATCAGGTAGGTAGTACCACTGTCACCATTGCTTCCAGTGGTTTTAGCGATCAAGTTGTGGTCAGCTTTGTTGCGGGCGTACCTGCCAATCTTTCCATTAGTGCGAATCCAACCTCTGTTAATCCCCACAACGACAGCGTTCTTCAGGCTACGGCAAGTGATGCCAGCGGAAATCCGGTCGCGAATCAGACGGTAAGTTTTACCCTGAGCGGTGGAAGTGGAAGTGATGGGGATCAACCCTCTCTTTCGGCACCGGTGGCTGTTACTGACGTTAATGGTCATGCGCAGATTATTTATACCGCTGGTCCGGTAGGTGGGTCGGATCTGGTGACCGCCCGCCTGGCCAATGATCATATTACGGCTCCGACCACCATCATCACTGTGCGTCCGGGGGCTTCGGTGGTGGGGGAGGTCGCGGTTACCGTGGGTAGCACTACCCTTGTCGCGGATGGGCAGAGTTACGTAGCTGTGCGCGCCACGGTATTGGATGACGGTACCAACCGGCGTCCTCTCCTGGGGGTTCCGGTTAATTTTGTCACTGGGGCGGGGAGCTTTTCACGAACCAATGCTACGGTTACCACGGCAACTTCCTATACGAACACGTTAGGAGTGGCCGAGGTTACCCTGACTTCATCACCAAATCTTGGTAACGCCGACATTACTGCCTCTGTTGGCGGGTTCATGGGTAACGCCACCGTGAGTTTTGTGGCTGGTCCTCCGGATCATGTCAGCATCTCTGCCGTACCTAGCACCATAGAATCGAACAATACCAGTGCTATTACCGCCACCGTCCTTGATACCTATAACCACCCAGTGGTTAATCAGACGGTGAGTTTTTCGTTTTTGGGCAGCAACCACAACAACGCGAGTCTGCTCCCCGTTGCGGTTGCAACGGATGCTAATGGCCGGGTAAGTACTGTCTATACGGCAGGCATAGGTTCGGGCACGGACACCATCATGGCCCAGTGTGCCAATGGAAAATTTGCTACCGTTGATATCACGGTGCAGCCTAGCCTGCCTAACAAGTTGGGGTTTGCGACGGATAAGGCTGCGGTTCAGTCGAACGGTTCGGATGTTGCCACCCTTACTGCGTCGGTTCTGGATGCTAGGAACGCGAGCATCAGCGGAGTGAATGTCTCCTTCCGGGCGGACGGTGGGCAGATTAGCCTCAACCATGTCACTACCGATGCCTCGGGTAATGCCACGATTACTTTTTCTGCGGGATCCTTGTCGCGCGATAACCGGACCGTCAATGTCACCGCTACGGTGGATGGACTCACAGAGAAAACCATTCCCATTAACGTCATCGGCAGTCGCTTGTTGTTGGACGCTGGTGGTACTACATCACTACCTGCGGATGGTTCAACCACTTCGTTGTTGGTTATTGCAGCTCAGGATTCGGCGGGGGTAGCGGTCAGCGGCGCTCCCCTCTGCCTAGATCAAGAATTGACCAGTGGTAATGCTACCCGTGGTGATCTGACCTTTCTTAAGTACGACCCCGCAAATCCTAACCCCACGACTTTTGAACCTGTGGCGGCGTTGTGTACGTTGTCGGGTGGTTCTGGGTTTGAGATTGGAACGACCGGTGGAGACGGGCGTATAACGGTACGTTTGAGGGGGCGTAGCGCCGGTGCGGTTACGGTCGTTGCCCACGGTCTAGGTGCCAGTACCGTCTCCAAACAGCAGTACACGGTAAGCCCGGTTGCGTTCCAGATTTCGTCTCCGGCTAAAGTCCCCATCCCTAGTCTGCGTATCAGAAACACGTCTACTACAGATGTTTGTGGCACGACGCCGCGCGATGAATCGACCCAGCAACAACTGAAGATCCGTGAGGTGTGGGCTTCTGCCCCGCCGGTTTCCGGTTCGACGGCACCCAGCGAGGTTTTATTTGCCAGTACATTAGGTTCTTGGCGGGCGAGTGGAGTGGTGGACACGGCGCAAGGTAAGTCTACGATTCGAATACCGGCGGTTGATGGTAAGGCCTGTGCGGTGCTTACCTCTACAGTGGCGGGAATTGCCAACGTTACTGCGCAGGATCCTCTCGATAGTACCCGCTCTGACTCCATGACGGTTGCCATCTCCGCGTCTGCGAACGACGCTGCCTCTATTGCCATCCAGGCGACTCCGTCCACTCTGCCGATCAGTGGAGGGGGAACGGTTAATCAATCCAATCTTAAGGTTACGGTGCGTACCACTGATAATCAGCCGGTGGGAGGGGCTATCGTCTTTCTGTCCCTGAGTAATCCTACCGGTGGTGGTGAGAGCATCTCCCCGGTTTTGGCCATTACCGACGATGCGGGGGTTGCCAACGCGACCTTTAGCTCCGGCTCACAGCCTTCCAGTGGTCAGGGGGTTGTGATCAATGCCAGTGCGGTGGGTACCGAGATTACCGCTCATACCAACTTGCTGATCTCTCAAGCTGCTGGGTCAGTTGCTATCGGTACCTCTACGGTTGAACAGGTTACCGATGACGATACCGCTTACATCATGCCCATGTCGGTGTTAGTGACCGATGTAGCGGGCAACGCGGTGCCTGGGGCCGCAGTGAATCTGACCGCTTGGCCAACTCTGTACTTTACCGGCCATCGTGTCGAAGGCGCGGCAGTCATTACCGGTGTCTTTCCCAACGAGGATGTCAACGAGAACCTTATTCTGGATACATCGCCGAGAAATGAGGATACCAATGGCGATCATCGGTTGACGCCACCTAATACCTCTGCGGGTAGCCTGCCGGCGACGGTAACCACGGATGAGAGCGGTCGAGCGTCTTTTAATTTGACATTCCTAAAAGAATACGCCAACTGGATTCAGACACGAGTTCGTGCCACTGTTTCAGCACAGGGGACAGAGGCGCAGTCTCAACTCCTATTTACACTGACGCCTACGCAACACGATGTAGAAGCCAAAGTATTGCCACCCTCGCCTTTTAATTGTCCCACTCAGATTACTTTGCTCGATCCTGCGACCCAGTTGGCGTTGGACCCTGCGACGGTAAATCTGGCAGCCGGGGTATCAGGAAAGGTAACCGTTGCCATCTTGGGACCTACCCTGGCAGACCAGACGATAATTCGTACGATCTCTAATGCGACCGACCCCAACAATAATCTGGTGGTTACTGCTACCTCTGGATCTACCGATAGCTCGGGTCATTTCACCTCGGATATACAAGTGACGGCTGGTGATGGCGGAGATAGTGCGGTCATTACTTATGCTGTGGGCTGTGCCGTTGCTACGTTAAATGTGGTTGTCCCGACGACGCCTACCTATTTGGTTCTTTCTACGGATAAGGTCACGGTGAAGTCAGATAGTTCTGACAATGCCACGATTACTGCCACGGTCTTGGATGCTAGCCACGCGGCTATGGCTGGCGTTGAGGTCGGTTTTTCTGCACCGGCGGGCCAGATTAGTGCCTCTTCTGCCACTACTGACAACGATGGTCGTGCCTCTATTACCTTCTCAGCAGGGGCGATAGGCAGTAATCAAACTGTTTGGATTGATTCTCAGATTCAACGGGTCGGAGGGCAGGCCCTCCAACGTCGGATTCCTATCCAGATCGCGGGGACCACGGTAGAGTTGATCGTTGGTAAGACCTCGCTTCCAGCGGATCAATCCGAATTTGTCGATGCCAATGTGATGGTACGGAATGCTGGGGAGCATCCCATCTTTGACGTACCGGTATGGGTCGAGATTCAGAACGTTGATTCGTCAGACGGCAGCCACGGTAATCTGGCGCTGACTACTACCTCCGAAGTCTCGATTACGACGCGAGATTGTCCATTGACTGAAGGTACACGAGTCTGTTCTACGGAGGGAATTCCCCCTAATGCGTTATTCCTTGGCTTTACCGACGTGACTGGATTGCTCAAGGTACGGGTACGTGGTGCTCGGGAGGGGGTGGTTGCGTTAGCGGCCTATAGCCAAGGGGCATCGACATCACTCCAATTCTCGATCAGTGCGGCGGCTAACCTACTTCGGATCGAGCAACCAGTCGTGTCGGTAGTACCACCGGTTGTTTATGTCTCGGGGGGGACCCCGCAACCCAATCATCCCACGTATCTCGATTTTAAGGTCAGTGCCCCCGGTATTACGACGCAAGTGACTTTTTCAACTTCGCTAGGAAGTTGGCGTGGTGGCGTTTGGAATAGCGGGATCCAGTCTTGTGATAATTTGGTAGGCGCCAGCCAAGCGGTGGTTTCGGCGGCGGTGATTAATGGGGTGGCTTGCGCCCGATTGACCTCTGATATTGCTGGTACTGCCTCCATATTGGTACGCGATACCAATGCCCCGCTCCGATCCGATGTTAGGGTTGTTGCCTTCTCGGCGGAGATCTCTCAAGCCGGGAAACTGTTGTTTGGTGCGGATCGAAACGTGTTACCGGTCAGTATTGGTGTTGCCAATAAGTACACGGCGCAACTGAGTGCGCGATTACTGACTGCCAATGATGCTCCCATTGCAGGGGCCAACATTTCTTTTACCCTTTTGGACTCTACCGGGGGGGGGAGAGACTATTTCACCGCCGTTGGCTACTACCGATAGCAGTGGTGAGGCGCATGCCACCTTTAGTTCTGGTACCACGGCCTCTTCTGCGGGTGGATTACGTATTCAGGCGTCGGTTCTGGATTTAGCTGCCAATGCACCAGCGGACGCTAAACCAAAGACAATCAATATTATCATTTCCGATAGTGCCGGCTCGGTGATCATTAGCCGAGGCACCACGGTAGTTGCTAGCGAGGACAATACTGCCTACCTGTTGCCGATGTCGATTTTGGTGGCGGATGTGGCGGGTAATCCGGTGGTGGGCGCTACGGTGACACTGAGCAATTGGGCTACGTATTACTCCACGGGGGTGAGGGATACCATCACGGCTGAGTATCCTGTGATTGAAAATGGTTCGGCAGTACTCACGGATACCTTTGCCAACGAAGACATCAATGGCAACACCAGTTTGGATGCGGGCGAGGATAGTAATGGCGATGGTCACCTGACCCCTCCCAACTCCGCAGCAGGTACGGTTCCGCGCACGGTTACCACTGGTGAGGATGGCCTGGCGAGTTTCAACCTGAGGTATCTCAAGGAAGATGCCGATTGGGTGGTGGATCGTATTACGGCGAGTACTTCAGTCCAGGGCAGCGAGGTTACGGCGAATTACAATATCCGTCTGCCGACGAGTAAGTCAGATATTTCGGCTGAGACTCTGCCGGATTCGCCATTTAATGCGGGATGTCCCTATAGCGCGGTAGTGAATTCTGCCAGTACGTTATCAATTCCGCCGGGTGGTTCTTCCGTTGTTACCGTGCAGCTATCGCCCCTTCCCTTCTGCTCGGAGCTGTCGCCACAGTCGAATAGTCCCTGTCTAGCAGATGGAATTTCTCCGCCATCGTTGAATAGTCGACCGGTAACTGCATTAGTCGACAACACGCAAGCGGTGGGTGACCTCAATGCCACGGCAACCAGTGGTACTACTGGTGTTATCGGGGGGGTTGACGGTCGGTTTGAATCAACCATCGCGGTTTCGACGTTGGATGCCCAAGCAGGAGATGCGGCTACCGTTCACTTCTATGCCAGTTGTGCCAAGGTCTCGGTGCGGGTCGTGGTTGGGAACGCTACTCCTGCGCATATCACAATGTCCGCATTTCCCTCTCAAGTGCTTCCGGGAGGTAGCGTCAGAGTAACCGCAGTGGTTACGGATGTTGACGATACCCCGGTGGCCGATTGGCCAGTTACCTTTGGGGCGACCGGCGATAGCGGTGGGTTTTTCGGTGTCGCAGCGTTGACTACGGATAGCCATGGTCAGGTCAGCACCACTTATACCGCTGGTCAACAGCCGGGTACTGATCACCTTACCGTTCAAGCAAGCGCAACGTTGAATGCGACGCAAGATGTTCGAGTGAATCCAAGCTCACCCTTGGTGGCGGCCATTGAACTCCAAGCGGGGGCGGCCAATATTCCGGTGGGGGGTTCTGGTGTCAATCTGCGGGCCACCGTGACCAATTCATTTGGTCAGCCGTTGGAAGGAATTACGGTGACTTTTGTCACCAATGCTGGAACATTCCAGGGCCTTGCCTCGGTGGACAAAACTACCAACACCCAAGGTATTGCGGATATAACACTATCATCTGGTGACGTGGTGAGTACCGCCACTGTGACGGCGAATGCCAACGGCTTCCTGGCATCCACTCGGGTCACCTTCGATCCGGGTTCGCCCAAGTTTGTTGAGCTGTCCACTGCCCCCGGTATTGTTCAGCCCCTTGGTACTGCCGTAGTGCAGGCAGCCGTCTGGGACGCCGAGGGAAATCCGGTACCTGGCCAACAGGTGGCATTTTCCTTCGTTACCAATCGCTCCAATGGTTCGGTGAATCCGTCAGTGGCGACAACCGGTCTTGATGGACGGGCGACTACCACCTATACCGCTGGCAGTACTACCGGCATCGATCGCCTTCGTGCTCAGGCCGCCAACGGCGCCAACATCCCTCAGCAAGGTAACCAGAATCCGGTGGATATCACCGTGAGTGCGGGTGGGGTAGTGATTGGCAGCGTGGCGCTTCAATTTGGCAGTGCGACGTTGGTTGCGGATGGAACGAGTCGCGTCTCGTTGCGTGCCCACGTGAGCGATAGTGGTGGCCAGTCTGTGGCTGGGACGACGGTCCAGTTTTCCTCAGACGGTGGAACCCTATGGGATGCGTTCACGGGGGGCAATTCCGTTGGTAGCGCCGTGACCGACGCCACGGGGAACGCCCAGCTTTTCCTCCAATCCTCTACCCGAATTGGTGTTGCTACGGTGCGAGTTAACGCTACCGGCTTCACCGATAGTGGAACGGTTACCTTCGTTGCCGGTGACCCTGCGACGATTACCTTAGGTGCCGCGCCAACCACAGTGAACCCTGGTGGTATCGCGACGTTGCGGGCCACGGTAGTGGATGTCAACGGCAATGCGGTGAGTCAACAGACGGTTACGTTTGGATTCAGTGCCAACGGTAACGGGATTACCAATGCCAGTGGCGCCCTGCTCAGTGCGACGACGGCTACTACTGATACCAATGGTGTGGCTACGGTGGTTTATACCGCTGGTACCCGGAACGGGACTACGGTGGCTCACGATTTTCTGGTGGCGCAGACCACCAATGGCCGTTCCTCATCCCCCATGGATATGACAGTCGATCCCAGTGCTGCTGTGGTGGCAGGGGTAGTGCTGACCACGGGTAGCGCTAGCCTGCCTGCGGACGGTGTCAGTCGGACATTGTTGCGGGCGACGGTTACGAGTACTCAGGGTCAACCCATCGTTGGGCTGGCCGTACAATTCTCTAACACGGTGGGAGTATTGGAGGCATCTGACGGTACTGTCGCCAACAGTGCCTCGACAAATGCCAGTGGTATCGCTGAGTTGTATCTAAAATCTCCTCGTATCATCGGTATTTCCACCATTACAGCCACCGCTGGTGGATTTAGTGACGCTGCCACGGTGAGTTTTACTGCCGGTGCCCCGACTCAAATCACCCTAAATGCGGCGCCAGCAACGGTCAATCTGAATGGGTCAAGCACGATCCAGGCGACGGTGTTGGATGCCCTTGATAACCCGGTGTTGGGTCAGACAGTGAGCTTTGACATTACCTCTAATCGGAGTGGCGGTAGCCTGGGTTCAACCTCTGCGGTTACGGATGGAAATGGGCGTGCGACTGTGATCTACGTCGTAGGTGCTACGGGCGGAACGGACATCGTACGGGCAAGGTTGGCCAGTGGGGTCCAAGCAACGGCGACGGTGGTGGCTGATGCGGCAGCAACGGTAGTGGGGTCGGTAGCAGTGAGCACGGGCGCGGCTAGCGTTATGGCGGATGGCGCGAGCAGGGTCTCAGTTCGG
Source organism: Gammaproteobacteria bacterium (assembly GCA_963575655.1). Classification (NCBI taxonomy): domain Bacteria; kingdom Pseudomonadati; phylum Pseudomonadota; class Gammaproteobacteria; species Gammaproteobacteria bacterium. The sequence goes on from CAUYTY010000111.1 coordinate 42,122, forward strand.
GCGACGGTACAAGATACGGCTGGGCATGTGGCGGTTGGGGTGACGGTTGATTTCACTACTACTGCTGGGACCCTGTCCCAGGCAACGGCACAAACCAATTCCTCTGGAGTGGCGGAAGTAAGCTTAATCGCACCAACCCAGGTGGGGAGTTCTACGGTTACGGCTAGCGTTAGTGGTTTCAGTAACAGCGCTGTCGTCAGTTTCACGGCAGGCGCACCCGCGCAGATTGCCCTGAGTGCCGCACCCGCAACGGTGAATCCGAACGGGACGAGCGCGATCCAGGTAACGGTGTTGGATACCTTTGATAACCCAGTGATCGGTCAGGCAGTAAGTTTCAGCGCTACGGTCAACCAAAGCGGGGGAAGTCTCGGCGCGGTTTCTGCAATTACCGATGCTACTGGGCGTGCGACAGTGGTCTATACCGTGGGCGCTACGGGAGGTACCGATACGATACGGGCACGATTGGCCAATGGAGTTCAGGGAACGGTTGATGTGGTCGTCGATACCTCGGCGGTAGTGGTGGGGTCGGTAGCGTTAGTTACGGGAGCGGCCAGTGTGGTGGCTGATGGCACGAGCACCGTCTCGATACGGGCCACGGTGCGCGATACCTCGGGCTTAGCAGCAGTAGGGGTGACCGTGGATTTTGCCACCACCGCCGGAACCTTATCCGCAGCGGCGGCCGTGACGGACAGTACCGGGTTGGCAGAGGTTAGCCTGACCGCGCCCACCTTGGTGGGGAGTACTACGGTCACGGCGAGTGCTAGCGGTTTCAGTAGCAGTGCCGTGGTGACCTTAGTGGCGGGTGGACCGGCCCTGATTACTTTGACTGCTGCGCCAGAGACGATTAACCCGCATGGGGCGAGTACGATCCTGGCAGCGATAGTGGACACCTTCGGAAATCCTGTGGTGGGTCAGCTCGTGAATTTTGACTTGGTGACCAACGGTAGTGGTGGAAGTCTGGGGGTAGCCTCCGCAGTTACGGACAACAGCGGACGGGCGACCGCGATCTATACGGCGGGGGTCTCGAACGGTACGGATGTTGTGCGCGCGCGTCTGGCCAACGGAATCGTGGCGACGACGAACATAGTGGTCAATACCTCAGCAACCGTAGTAGGGTCGTTGGTGGTGGTTGCAGGTGCGGTCAGTGTGGTAGCCGATGGTGCGAGTACCGTTTCGATCCGGGCAACGGTACGAGATACCTCGGGCCTGCCTGCGGTGGGGATGGTGGTTAATTTCTCCACTACGGCGGGGATATTGTCGGCGGCGACGGCGGTCACTGATGCTACCGGGGGAGCGGAGATCAGTCTGACGGCACCGAACCAGGTGGGGAATGCCACGGTCACGGGTAGCCTTAATGGATTCGTTGCTAGCACGGTAGTAACTTTCCTGGCGGGCGCCCCGGCGCAGGTCACCTTGACCGCAGTTCCGACAGTCCTCAATCCCGGTGGAACGAGCACGATCCAGGCGACCGTACAGGACGCCAACGGCAACGCGGTGACGGCCCATACCGTCGCGTTCGGCATTACTACCAATAACAGCGGTGCTGCCCTGAGTGCCTCGGCAATTGTTACGGATGCCTCCGGTCACGCATTAGTTACCTATACGGCGGGTATTACCGGCGGTGTTAGCGATGTGGTGACGGCCACTACCACGAATGGAAGATCGGGACAGGTGACGTTGAATGTTAATAGCGTTTCCGTGGGTGCCATCCTGGTATTGTCGGCGGCCAATCTGGTTGCGGATGGCACCCAAACTACCACGGTGCGCGCCATCGTTCGTGACCTGAATGGAAATCTAGCGCAGGGGGTCACCGTGGCCTTCTCGGTCAGCAATGGGTCGGTGACGGTCACCGCGCCGGTGACTGGGGCGGATGGGACGGCGAGTGCATCTCTACAGGCACCCACTCGTACCGGTAGTGCCAACATTATCGCCAGTGCTGGTGGTATCTCGGGCAATACCTCGATCCAGTTCATCGCGGGTCCAGCCGCCAACGTTGTGCTATCTGCCGCGCCCTCAACCGTAGCCCCTACGGCGTCAACGACCCTGACGGTTACCGTTACCGATACCCAAGGGAACCCAGTAGGGAACGATTCTGTTCGCTTCTCTACCTCAAATAATGATAGTGAAGGTTCTTTGGCCTCTACTACCGTGACTACCAATGCCAATGGTGTCGCTACCGTCGTCTACACGGCAGGTGTAGCGGGTGGGGGAAGTGTTGTGACTGATACCCTGAAAGCGGAAGACCTGACGGTGGATCCTGCGGTGGTAATACCAGGGACCGTGAATGTGACGGTAGACCCGGCAACCATCACCCTCACCAGCTTGTCGTTGGCGATCGTCAACGGTACGTTGACTCTTACCGCAGACGGGACGAGTACTGCACGTCTCCGTGCGACGGTCCAACGGCGGACCATTGGGGGGGGTAGTGTACCGTCGGTGGGGACCTCTGTGGTTTTCGAGACTACTGCGGGTAGCCTGGATGCAGGTACGGCCGTGACTGACAGCAATGGGTTGGCTGAGGTGGTCTTAACTGCCCCGACCAGGACCGCCACGGCTACCCTAACCGCTCGAACGGGCGGGCTTACTGCTACGACGACGTTGGCCTTCGTAGCTGGTGCTCCGGATGCTGGTAATTCCAGTTTGACGGCTAATCCCCAAACCCTTGCGGCAGATGGGGCCTCTACCTCCACAGTGACGGTGATCCTGGCGGATGTGAACGGCAATCTGGTCGCCGACGGTACCTCGGTTACCTTAGTGACTACCGCAGGAACCATTGCCATCAATCCGGTGAGTACCCTTTCGGGGCGCGCGAGCTTTACCCTGAGTGCGCCTACGGTTACCGGTACTGCGTCGTTGAGTGTTGCTCAGCTACCGAGTCTCACCACCGATGTGACCTTTGGATCTACCTCTACGGGTGACCCGGCCAGTATCCTGCTCTCTGCGGGTACCACACAGATCTCCGTGGCGGGGGTGGGTCAGGTAGAGAACACTACCATTAGCCTGCAAATCAAGGATGATGCGGGCAATCCGATTGATGAGAGCAGTTACGGCGACGATTCACTGAACAATCTGAGAGTAAGGATGGTGACGCAGCCACATGGAGGCGAGTATGTGAGTGGCGTGAATGCGGCGAGTCAGGTATGTACCACCCTGTTTGGTAGTTCTGTCGACCAACTCTCTTGTCCTGGCGTCAGTGCGGGTCCGGTTTATCTGCGTACTACCCATGGTTCACTGACCCTGAATCTCCAGGCGGGTACCCTACCTGGTGTGGTGGAAGTCGAGATCGCGGTCTTGCTCAAGGCCGACGGTAGCGCTCTAAGCTCACCCCTGACTGCCTCTCTGTCTCAGGTGGTCATTGCCTCCGGTCCACCACATACCATTGCCTTGACCAGTCCAATCACGAATGCAGTGACCAACGTAGGGGCGGGGTTGTATCGGCGGGTTGGTAGTGCGTCGGTTACCGATAGATACGGTAATAATGTGCCGAATGGTACGGTGATTAACCTTGGCTTGGTGGACTCGGTGTTGGCGCAGGGTTCGGCGGGTGTTATTACCGCAGGGGATGCTACGTTAACGGCGGGTACCAGTTTGCTCACCGTAAGTTGTACCGACTCAACGACTTGTAATGCCCTGGTGGCTGATTTCCTCACTCAAGTAGAGCGTAATAACACGCTAAGGGGGATCCAAGCCAACGATCGAGTGCTGATTGAGAATGCCCAGGCACAGGATAAGGGTCGTTTTGTGGCTAGCCCCCTGACGGTTGCGAGTACCACGTTGGAGGTACAGTCGCCTTACGTGGGAACTATGCCTAGCGGGTCAATACCTGCCCCTCTGTATACGGTGGGCGCCTCTCTACTTGGCGCCCAGATCGCGGGTAGTGACGCCTCTGGGGGTAATCTTACGGTGGGTACTGCTACCACCCAGGACGGTATTATCAATTTCCGCGTGACCTATCCGGCCCACAATAATAATGCCGGTACGAGTCGCGGCACTATTCTCGTGGGTTGCTATGGCTATCAAGCGGATGGTTCGTATAGCACCGATGATAAACGTTATGACGTGCCGCAATCGACGCAGGTTTATGTGATTGCCAATGCCAGTAACGATAGTGCTACCGCCGTGGATAAAGGGCAATTCTGCTTTACTTCTATATCTGGATGGACGTTGGGTCCAGATACGTCATTGAGTAGTAGTAGTAACGTGACGCTACTGTTGCAAGATGGCGGTGATACCGTCCCTCTGCCCTTTGTGGGAGTTTCTTGCCTCGCGGTAGTTACTGCACGGGATGTTACGAGCGATTTTGATCTGGCTGCGGTTGTGCAGAATAATGCGGAGAATGCCAAAGCCCAAACCGATATTAACGGTAACGTAGTAGTAGCAGTCACGGTGTCAGGTACAGCTCTAGTATCGGGGGATGCGGGTACCGTGACCTGCACGGCAGGTGATGCCACCGGTACCATTAGCGTGGCCATACCGTAAAGCAAGATAGGCAATCTAGGTTGTTACCTATGGCCCATTGTCTCGTCACTCCGCCAGGGATTGCCGGAGTGACGAGACAATAATCAACACTAGCGGCTTCCGACTAATGTCCTCTCCCTCGATTTGAGATAGCGTTTGCGTCTATGCTGGTATTGATTGTTTAGGGCCGCCAAGATCTAAACGTAACCTACCGAAACGACTAAATAGCCCGAGTGGTCTCTAGCAAACGATTAAGTCGTCATCACGGCAGGGATTGCCGGAAAATTCAGAACTCATGGACGTGAACCTCGGTCTATGCCTTTTGTGTTCTCCATGTCTTCCGTGGTCGTTGAATTTCGACATTCCCTATCAGAATGACGGATAGCTAAAGCTTGGAGCAAATATTAATGGCTGTCTTCTGGTGGCGGAGGTTTTTGCTCTCCGTTTGGGGGGGGGATTTCTGATCGGAAAAAACATTTAGAAACAAAAAATTTACAAATCTCGTGCGCCGTCTTGTTAATCTAGTGGTGAGCGACCTGAGTCATGTGCTGTCCATCTTGTTGGTGTTATCAGTTTTTGCGAACGCCATTTGTATGGCGGGCGGGTGCCTGTGGGTAAATCTATAAAGTTGAGTATTTTTGTTGTGTCTGCGGGAGTAACCCATGTTTATGGTGCAGGATAATACTTGACTAACTAAAGTTATTCTTATGGCTGCTTGACACCCGTTAATGAGGTGGCCTAGACTTCTCCCACTCTAAGTGTCACCGGTGCTGCAAAGTGTCAAGTAATTGTGACAGAGCGATATCTGCCGGTGGCGAGAGTGCTTACTCAGTGTCCCACTGAAGGAAGTGCGTAATGCTGCAAAACTATCTTCCTATCCTATTGTTCCTGATGGTTGGTCTGGGGACAGGGGTGGTTTCTATTACGATGGGGTTCGTTTTAGGGCCACATCGGCCTAACAGTGAGAAACTTTCTCCCTACGAGTGCGGCTTCGAGGCGTTCGAGGATTCGCGTCTGAAGTTTGATGTGCGTTACTATCTAGTCGCCATTTTGTTCATTATCTTCGACCTGGAAATTGCCTTTCTCTTTCCTTGGGGCGTAGTGCTGAAGCAGGTGGGTGGCTTTGGTTTGGCAGCAATGGCGTTATTCCTCGGGATTCTCGTAATCGGTTTCATCTACGAGTGGAAGAAGGGGGCGCTGGAATGGGAATAGAGGGGCTTCTCGAAAAAGGTTTCGTGACCACAACCGCTGACCAGGTCATCAATTGGGCGCGCACCGGTTCGATGTGGCCAATGACCTTCGGTTTGGCGTGTTGTGCGGTGGAGATGATGCACGCGGGGGCCGCGCGTTATGACTTGGACCGTTTTGGTATTGTGTTTCGGCCGAGTCCGCGTCAATCCGATGTGATGATTGTGGCAGGGACCTTAGTGAATAAGATGGCCCCGGCCTTGCGTAAGGTCTACGATCAAATGGCCGAGCCGCGTTGGGTGATCTCGATGGGGTCGTGTGCCAACGGTGGCGGTTACTATTACTATTCCTATTCCGTAGTTCGCGGTTGTGATCGGATTGTGCCGGTAGATATTTATGTGCCGGGCTGTCCTCCCACGGCTGAGGCATTGATCTACGGAATTCTCCAATTGCAAAAGAAGATCCAACGCACTAATACTATTGCCCGGTAGTGGGGAGATAGCGGTGTTGGCCTCTTACCTTCTGAGAACGGGAAGCGATTCTGGCCATGAATAGACTCAGTCTGGCGGAACGTCTGCGAAACCACTTTGATGGCGTCTATACGGCGTGTGTTCAGGATCGTGGTCAGCTTATCCTGACCGTGCCGCGAGAGCGTCTCTTAGAGATGGCGCAGCAATTGCGGGACGCACCGGACATGCGTTTTGATATGTTGGTAGACGTGAGTGGTGTGGATTATTCCACCTATGGTGACGGAACCTGGAAGGGGGAACGATTTGCGGTCGTTTACCAATTGTTGTCTGTCGCCCATAATGAGCGGGTGCGTCTCAAGGTCTTTGTGGCGGATGACCCTCCCATTGTTGATTCGGTAGTTGGGTTGTGGCAGTCCGCCGATTGGTATGAACGTGAGACCTTCGATCTTTTCGGTATCGCCTTCGAGGGGCACCCAGATCTGCGTCGCATCCTCACCGATTATGGTTTCATCGGTCACCCGTTCCGTAAAGACTTCCCGACCAGTGGTAACGTGGAGATGCGTTATGACCCGGTGCGCGGACGAGTCGTTTATCAGCCGGTGACTGTAGAACCGCGTGTCCTGACACCGCGGGTGATCCGTAAAGACAACCGCTACGCGGAGATGAACGGGGAAGGCCGGTAATTCACCATGGCAGAGATCAAGAACTACACCTTAAATTTCGGTCCGCAGCATCCGGCAGCCCATGGTGTTTTACGGTTGGTGCTGGAACTCGACGGTGAGGTGGTGCAGCGCGCCGATCCTCATATCGGTCTACTGCATCGTGGCACTGAAAAATTGTTTGAGAGTAGAACCTTTAATCAGGGCATCGGCTTCATGGATCGAATGGACTATATGTCCATGCTTTGCAATGAACATGCCTATGTTCTGGCGATTGAACGCCTCCTCGGTATTGAAGCACCCCTCCGCGCTCAATATATTCGAGTGATGTTTGATGAGATCACCCGAATTCTGAATCACCTCCTCTTCTTTGCTGCCCATGGTCTCGATATCGGGGCGATGACGATGTTCCTGTATTGCTTCCGGGAACGTGAGGATTTGCTCGATTGTTACGAGGCGGTGTCCGGGGCGCGAATTCATACCCAGTATTATCGCCCGGGTGGGGTGTATCGCGACCTGCCCGATAGCATGCCTCAGTATCAGCCGTCCAAATGGAATAGTCAGAAGGATCTTGACCGGATCAATGCCAATCGCCAGGGAACGATGCTGGACTTTCTCTGGGATTTTACCGAGCGTTTCCCCGGTCATGTCGATGAATATGAGACGCTACTTACCGAAAATCGTATCTGGAAGCAGCGTACCGTTGGTATTGGTGTGGTTAGTCCTGAGCGCGCACTTCAATTAGGATTCACTGGCCCGATGTTGCGAGGGTCGGGTATTGAGTGGGATCTGCGTAAGAAGCAGCCGTATGAGGTATATGACCGGCTTGACTTTGATATTCCCGTTGGGACGAATGGTGATACCTACGATCGGTATCTGGTGCGCATTGAAGAGCTTCGTCAATCCAATCGGATCATCCGTCAGTGTGTGGAGTGGCTGCGCCACAATCCCGGCCCGGTAATGATCGGCGATCACAAAGTGGCTCCTCCCTCACGGAAGGAGATGAAGGACAATATGGAATCCCTCATTCACCACTTTAAGCTCTTTTCCGAGGGCTATGTGGTGCCCGAGGGTGAGGTTTATGCGACTATTGAGCACCCCAAGGGGGAATTGGGCGTGTACATGATCTCGGACGGGGCCAACAAGCCCTATCGGGTCAAGGTTCGCGGTGCTGGTTTCGCACATTTGGCGGCTATGGACGAGATGGCCCGTGGTCATATGTTGGCGGATGTGGTCGCCATTGTCGGCACCATGGATATCGTGTTCGGGGAGGTCGATCGGTGAGTACAGAACCCGAAGAGATCGTAAGCGAGGCGGTAACTCTATCCGCGCCAGTGCGTGAGGAGATTGACCGCTGGATTACTAAATATCCACCAGATCGCAAGCAGTCAGCGGTGATGGCGGCGTTGCGGGTGGTCCAAGATGACAATGGGGGCTGGTTGTCGCGTGCCCACCTGGAGGCAGTGGCGCGTTATTTGGATATACCGCCGATTGCCGTCTACGAGGTGGCCACTTTTTACTCGATGTATGACTTGGAACCCGTTGGTCGTCATAAAGTTTGCGTGTGTACCAATATCTCCTGCATGTTGCGGGGTTCCGATGAGGTAATGGCACACCTAAGTCAGCGGCTTGGCATCAAACCGGGTGAGACCACTGCCGATGGGCGTTTTACCCTTAGAGAAGTAGAGTGTCTCGGGGCCTGCGTTGGGGCGCCCATGATGCAGATCGGGCGGCAGTATCACGAAAATCTGACCTCCGAACGCATTGATCGGATCCTCGACAATCTGGAATAGCGCCATGTCCGATAATTGCAGTACCGAGAATGATTATGTCTGTCTTACCACGCTCCATCTCAATCCCCCCTGGGCATTAGACAGCTATCGTCAGGTGGGCGGTTATCAAGCGTGGGAGAAGATTCTGCGGGAAAAGACTCCTGCGGAAACGATTATCGCGGAGATTAAGAAGAGCGTTCTACGTGGACGCGGAGGCGCCGGTTTCCCGACCGGGCTGAAATGGACCTTCATGCCGCGTAATATTCCGGGGCAGAAATACATCGTCTGTAATTCCGACGAAGGTGAACCCGGTACTTGCAAAGACCGTGATATCCTGCGCTATAACCCCCATGCCATTATTGAGGGGATGCTCATTGCCGGATATACGCTGGGCGCAACCGTTGGTTACAACTATATTCGCGGGGAGTTCTGGGAACCCTATGAGCGGTTCGAGGCTGCCCTCGCTGAGGCCCATGCCGCTGGGCTGATTGGTCACAATATCAAGGGATCCGGAATCGATTTTGAGATCTATACGCACCTAGGGGCCGGGGCCTATATCTGCGGAGAAGAGACCGCGCTCCTCGAGTCCATCGAAGGTAAAAAGGGGCAGCCGCGCTTTAAACCACCTTTTCCGGCCAAGTATGGCCTCTATGGTAAACCCACCACCATTAACAACGCCGAATCGTTGGCTTGTATACCCAACATCGTGCGCAATGGCGGGCATTGGTTTAACGTATTGGGCGAGCCAATCTGCGGTGGCACCAAGATCTTTTGTATGTCGGGTCACGTAGCGCGGCCGGGTAATTATGAGATCTCCTTGGGAACCCCTTTTCTCGAATTACTTGCCATGGCGGGTGGGGTTTGGAAGGGAAATCGACTTAAGGCGGTCATCCCCGGTGGATCGTCAACCCCTGTTGTCCCTGCCGAGATTATGAGACGGGCCACCATGGATTATGGTGGATTGATGAGAGTGGGCTCAATGTTGGGGTCGGGTGCGGTCATTGTGATCGATGAGACGACCTGTATGGTGCGACTCCTCGCCCGGATCTCCCACTTCTACGCCGAAGAATCCTGTGGTCAGTGCACCCCCTGCCGTGAAGGTACTGGTTGGCTCGCCCGCATCCTTCACCGGATCGAGCATGGCGAGGGACGGCTGGAGGATTTGGATCTCCTCACCGATCTGAGTAGCAAGATCGAAGGTCGTACCATTTGTGCCCTGGGTGATGCAGCGGCAATGCCAGTGGCGAGTTTTATCAAGCACTTCCGGGCTGAATTTGAGTACCACATTAAATACAAGAAGTGCATGGTTTGAGAGATTCCCTGTCTAGGGTGGTCCATTATTGGGCAGTTTGCCAAGTTCGGACGCATGGTCAGTGATGCTGGTGTACCGTGGGTTCACGTGGGGTTTTGGCCCCGTGGAGAAGAAGGCGCTGGCCTTCGGTGTAGATCGAAGGTGAAACCGGCCTCTGCGAAGCAGGAACCGAACGTCATTTTTCCTGCGATGAATGAATGGGTTTCGGAGAACGGTTGCGATGTTGAACATCCAGATCAACGGTATTGATATCCAGGCAGCGCATGGAACCATGCTCATTGATGCTGCCCAGGATGCCGGGATTGTTATCCCGCGCTTCTGTTATCACAAGAAGCTGTCTACCGCCGCCAGTTGTCGGATGTGCCTGGTGGAAATAGAGAAGGTGGCCAAAGCGATGCCGGCTTGCGCCACCCCGGTGGCGGAGGGGATGAAGGTCTATACGAATTCTCCGAAGGCACTCAGCGCTCAGCGTGGGGTAATGGAATTCCTGCTGATCAATCATCCCTTGGACTGTCCGATCTGCGATCAGGGAGGAGAGTGCCCGTTGCAGGATGCTGCCGTGGGCTTTGGTGCTGGTATTTCCCGCTACAGCCTCGGCAAGCGTGTGTTGCCCGATTCGGACCTTGGACCATTGGTCGCGACCGACATGACCCGCTGCATCCACTGTACCCGTTGCCTGCGTTTCAGCAGAGAGATCGCGGGGGTGATGGATCTGGGTGCGATCTGTCGTGGTGAGCACATGGCGATCTCCACCTACGTCGGGTACACCCTAACTTCGGAACTCGCCGGTAACCTCATCGACCTGTGCCCGGTGGGAGCACTTACCTCTAAACCTGCCCGTTTTAGTGCACGCTCTTGGGAACTCCAGGCGCATCCTGCTATCGGTCCTCACGATTCCTTTGGCTCCCACCTGCGGGTGGATGTGCGCGGGGGGCGGGTGATGCGTGTGGTCGCCCGGGAGTGCGAGGAGATCAACGAGACTTGGCTCTCCGACCGAGATCGTTTTAGCTATCAGGGCCTCTACAGTGTCGACCGTCTCAAGGCCCCTCGTATTCGTGAGGCTGGGGTCTGGCGCGAGGTTAGCTGGCCGGTTGCGTTGGAATTTGTTGCAAAGGGTCTGGATCGGGTGCGAACTGCCCACGGCCCTGCCGCCCTAGGTGCCCTGGTGGCCCCCGCAGCTACCTTGGAGGAAGGGTATCTAGTCCAAAAGTTGATGCGGATTATGGGAAGTCCCAATGTGGACCAACGTCTGCGTCAGGTCGATTTCTCGGATCAGGATCGTGACCCGGCGTTCCCCTGGCTCGGCTGTTCCATCTCCGACTTAGAAGCGAAAGACGCCCTCCTGGTGGTGGGCTCTCGTCTGCGTAAGGAACATCCCCTGGTCAATCATCGTCTGCGTAAGGCGGTGTATCAGGGGGCTCATGCGATGTTCTTGGACGCAGTGGCTCGTGATTATAACTATGCACCGAGTGCCGTTATGGTCGCCCCTCCCAGCATGTGGGAGCGTGAGTTGCTAGCGGTCGCTAAAGCCGCGCAGGCCATCACCGGGCGGAGTGTGTCCTCGGACCTGGTGGTCCTGTGGAAAGGCATCGAGCCGGGGGTGTCTCACCAGATTACCGCCGATTACCTGACCCAATCCTCGTCTGCCGTAGTATTACTCGGCAACTTGGCGCAGGCGCACCCGCGTTTTGCTGCCTTGCGGGCACTGGCTGGGGTAGTGGCGGAATTAACTGGAGCTACCGTGGGTTATCTGCCCGAAGGGGCGGGGACAGTGGGTACCTGGTTGGCTGGTTGCGTCCCACATCGTGGACCGGGCGGAAAGCCTGCGGCGTCTGTGGGGCAAGATTGGCGCACCATGGTAACGGGAGGGGTGAAGGGTCTCGTGGTTTTGGGGGCTGAACTCGACCGCGATTGTGCCGACCCGGCTGCCGCCCTGAAGGGTCTGAAGAAGGCCGATTTTGTGGTGAGTCTCTCTCCGTGGACCAGCCCCGCCCAGGAAAGCTACGCCCATGCCATTCTGCCGGTGGCCCCCTACGCCGAGACTTCTGGTACCTACGTCAACCTCGAAGGGCGTTGGCAGAGTTTCCAGGGTGTCGTCCCTCCGCTGGGAGAGACTCGACCGGCCTGGAAGGTCTTACGGGTGTTGGGTAATCTCCTCAACCTGAGTGGCTTCGATTATTTCTCGTCGGACCAGGTGCTAGCCGAGGCGCGTGAGGTCATCGGTGTGGTTACCCCCGATAACGTTATACCTTGGCAACCACTTCAGGGGGGCAGTGTGGCCCAGAAAGGTCTGGAGCGAATTGGGGAGGTCCCCATCTACTCGGGAGATGCCCTGGTGCGCCGTGCGACTGCTCTGCAAGCTACTGTGGACGGTTGTGTACCCGTTGCGATTCGTATTCATTCCGCCACCTTGGCACAAGCTGGATTCACCGGTGCTACGGTAATTACCGTGCGCCAAGGAGAAGGAGAAGTGGATCTGCCAGTGATGGTGGACGACCGAATTGCCGAAGGTTGTATTTCGATAGCTGCATCCGTGGCGGAAACCGCTGTTTTGGGACCGACCTTCGGGATAGTAGAGCTAATACCTGCAGCGATGGCCCAGCGGGTTGCCGTTTAGCCTCACGTCTTTTTCAGTGAGCCATAGAAAAAAGTGTGGGTAGTTGTCTTTGACTATGGTAAGAAACAAAAACTTTTAATGAGGGGCGTGCGGGATGTCCGAACTTGTCCTAGTGGTTTGGTCCATCATTAAGATATTGGCAGTGATGATGCCATTATTGGCTGCGGTGGCGTGGTTGCCCTATGCCGAGCGTAAGATCATCGGTTACATGCAGATCCGCATTGGACCCAACCGGGTCGGTCCGCGCGGGTGGTTGCAGCCGATTGCCGATGCGCTGAAATTGATGTTCAAGGAGATCATCATCCCTACGGGGGCCAATAAGTTTCTGTTCGTGTTTGCGCCAATACTGGCAATTGCCCCGGCATTGGCGGCGTGGGCGGTGATTCCCTTCTCGGATGGCCTGGTAATTACCAACATCAATGCGGCTTTGCTCTACATCCTGGCCCTGAGCTCAACCGGTGTGTACGGCATCATCATTGCCGGTTGGGCCTCCAATTCGAAGTACGCCTTTCTGGGGGCGATGCGTTCGGCAGCCCAGATGGTGTCTTATGAGATTGCGATGGGTTTTGCCCTGGTGGGAGTGGTCATGGGGGCGAATAGTCTGAACCTCGGGGATATCGTCAACGCTCAGAAAGGCGGGATCTTAAATTGGTTTTTTGTGCCGATGTTCCCGTTGTTTGTGATCTATTTCCTCGCGGCGGTTGCAGAGACCAATCGTGCCCCGTTCGACGTGGCAGAGGGAGAGTCAGAGATTGTCGCAGGATTCCATGTAGACTATTCGGGAATGGCCTTCGCGGTGTTTTTCTTGGCAGAATATGCCAATATGATCCTCGTCTCCGTCTTGGCGTCTTTGATGTTTCTGGGAGGGTGGTTGTCTCCCTTCGAAGGAGTGCCCGTCATCGGAGAACCAAGTTTCTTGTGGCTGTTGTTTAAGGTTTCATTCTTCCTATTGCTCTACCTGTGGCTGCGCGCTACCTTTCCCCGCTATCGTTACGATCAGGTGATGCGTTTGGGATGGAAAGTGTTCATTCCGATCACCATCGTGTGGATTATGTTGATTGGGGTGATGGTAGTCGAGGGATGGGCGTGGTGGAATGTATAGTCAGATGGCAAGTTCGACATTTGTAAACCTACACTAGGTTGCTGCGCCCATGCTCAATACGATTGCCCGCTACCTAAAGAGCCTGTTCCTGTTGGAACTGTTGGCCGGATTGGGTGTGACCGGAAAATATTTATTCGGCCGCAAGATTACGGTCCAATATCCAGAGTCTCGGACGCCGCTGTCACCGCGTTTTCGCGCATTACATGCTCAGCGCCGTTACCCTAATGGGGAAGAGCGTTGTATCGCCTGTAAGCTGTGCGAGGCGGTGTGCCCGGCACTTGCGATTACGATTGAATCCGAGCAACGCGCGGATGGTAGTCGGCGGACCGCCCGTTATGAGATTGATCTGTTCAAGTGCATATATTGCGGCTTCTGCGAAGAATCCTGCCCAGTGGATGCCATTGTGGAAACCGCAGAATTTGAATGTGCCCTCGAACACTTTAACGAGCGTATTTTGACCAAGCCCCAGTTGCTTGCCCGAGGGGACCGTCTCGAGGCTCAGATTGCGGCAGACCGGGCTGCGGATGCACGTTATCGTTGAGTGTAGTGGCATAGCGCGTGCTGCTGGTTGTATTCCTTAGATGCGCGCAAGCCTGCGACGAGTGCTTTTTTCGGGTGGAGCGGCGCGTGTAGTTTGAGGTTCGGATGATTATCCGTCTGGATTTCTCGCGGGTAATACCCAGGTCGTGTTCTCATTACTACTGTAGATAACCAATGGAATCATTCATCTTTTACCTGTTTTCGGCGATCCTACTGATGTCTGCTACTGCAGTCATCACGGTGCGCAATTCGGTGCGCTCGGCGTTGTTTCTGGTGCTGGCCTTTTTTACCAGCGCAGGGTTATGGATACTGTTAGAAGCTGAGTTTTTGGCCATCACCCTGGTCGTGGTGTACGTGGGCGCGGTAATGGTGCTGTTCCTCTTTGTAGTGATGATGATAGATGTAAATTTTGCACCGCTGCGCGAAGGCTTTGCCAAGTATCTTCCGTTCGGGATGCTGGTGGCGGGAATTATGGCAGTGGAGATGTTGGTGGTGCTGGGGTCAGGATACTTTGGCCTGGAGCATTTTTCTGCTCCGAACCCTCATCCTGCGGAGTACAGTAATACCGCCGAATTGGGTGCGTTGATCTATACCGATTACGTCTACCCCTTCGAGATCGCTGCAGTAATTTTGTTGGTAGCGATTATTGCGGCCATTGCATTGACCCTGCGGCGGCGTCCAGGGACGAAGCACCAGGATCCTGCCCAACAGGTTTCGGTACGTCGTAGCGACCGGGTGCGTCTCGTGAAGATGTCTGCTGTGGAGCGTGCCCCTCTACCTTAACTCCTCCTCTAGGGGAGGGCGAGATATTGCAACCCACCTAACCTTCTGCGTAGAAGAGGGGGAGAAACGTAGCGGTCATGATCTCACTGTCGCATTTCCTCATTTTGGGTGCCCTGTTGTTTTGTTTGAGTGTTGCAGGGATATTCCTGAATCGCAAGAACGTGATTATCTTGCTCATGTCGATTGAGCTGATGTTGCTTGCAGTCAATATGAATTTCGTAGCGTTTTCGCATTATCTGGGGAATGCTGCGGGCCAGATATTCGTTTTCTTTATTCTTACCGTTGCAGCCGCCGAGTCCGCAATCGGGCTGGCGATTCTGGTGGTGCTGTTCCGTAATCGGAACACCATCAATGTCGATGATCTGGACTCACTGAATGGATAACCCGGTTAACATGCAGAGCGTCTATCTCACCATCGTCCTGGCTCCCCTGCTGGGCTCCCTCGCCGCTGGTCTATTCGGTTGGAAGATTGGCCGTGCCGGTTCCCATTGGGCCACTATCCTCGGGGTGGTCATCTCATTCCTGCTGTCGCTGGTCGTCTTTAAGCATCTGGTTATAGATGGTGCTGCTCCCTTTGACGGTGCTATTTATACCTGGTTGGCGAGTGGTAGTGGTCTGCACCTGGAAGTAGGATTCCGGGTAGATGAATTGACCGCCGTGATGTTGGTGGTGGTAACTTTCGTCTCGCTGATGGTCCATGTCTATACCATTGGTTACATGCACGACGACCCGGGCTATACCCGCTTCTTCAGCTACATCGCGCTGTTCACCTTCGCGATGCTGATGTTGGTGATGGCCAATAATTTCCTTCAACTCTTCTTTGGGTGGGAGGGCGTGGGTGTGGTTTCGTACCTCCTCATCGGTTTCTGGTTTAACCGTGAGAGTGCGATCTACGCCAGCCTTAAGGCATTTCTGGTCAACCGAGCTGGTGACTTTGGTTTTGCCCTGGGAATTGCCGCGATCTATCGATATTGCGGGTCAGTCGATTATGAGACGGTCTTTCGCAAGATTCCGGGTTTGGTGGGGCAAACGGTGTCACTGTGGCCGGGAAATGAATGGTCGGTTATCACCCTGATCTGTATCCTGCTGTTCATCGGGGCAATGAGTAAATCGGCGCAGGTGCCATTGCATGTGTGGTTGCCAGATTCCATGGAAGGTCCTACCCCGATCTCCGCCCTGATCCACGCAGCGACCATGGTTACCGCTGGTATATTCATGGTGGCGCGGATGTCGCCAATCTTTGAATACTCGGAGACGGCCCTTTCCGTAATCCTAGTCATCGGGTCCATCACCGCCTTCTTTATGGGGCTGCTGGGTCTGGTCCAGAACGATATTAAGCGGGTGGTCGCTTATTCCACGCTGTCTCAACTGGGATACATGACGGTCGCCCTCGGGGCCTCTGCCTATGCGGCGGGTATTTTCCACCTGATGACCCACGCCTTCTTTAAGGCGTTGTTGTTCCTTGGTGCGGGTTCAGTGATTATCGCCATGCATCACGACCAAGACATTCGTCATATGGGGGGGCTGCGTAAATACATGCCCATTACCTATTGGACCGGTTTGGTTGGGTCGCTGGCTTTGATTGGATTCCCAGGATTTGCTGGATTCTTCTCCAAAGACGCGATCATTTCCGCCGTAGAGGTATCCAAGCTTCCGGGCGCAAGTATCGCCTATGCCGCTGTCCTCTCGGGAGTATTTATCACGGCGTTGTATAGTTTCCGTATGTTCTTCCTGGTCTTCCACGGTCGGGAACGTATGGACCACCACACCCGTGAACATCTCCACGAAACACCGGCGGTGGTCACTGCGCCGTTGGTTGCATTGGCGGTTCCCTCGGTAATTGCCGGAGCTATGTTTGTTGGTCCGATGCTCTTTGAACATCCTGGTCTGTTCAAACATTCCATCTTCGTGCTTCCGCAACACGATGTATTGGGCGAAATGGCCCATCATTGGCACGGACCCGTTACCTTTGTGATTCACAGCCTGACGAGTCCGGTGCTCTGGCTCGCCATTGCAGGTTTGGTACTGGCTTATGTGTTGTTCATCCTACGTCCCAACATTCCTGATTTGGTTGTGGCACGGACTGGGATGATCTACCGCATTCTGCTGGAGAAATATGGCTTCGACCGCTTCTACGAGTTTTTCTTCGCAGGGGGGGGGGAGGTTGTTTGGCCGGTTCCTGTGGCAGACGGGCGATGTCGCGTTGATTGACGGAATAATGGTCAATGGTACGGCTCGCGCAGTAGGTTGGATTTCTTCCATCGTCCGTTATATCCAATCAGGTTTCCTTTACCACTACGCCTTCGCCATGATTCTTGGCCTGCTCTTTTTGCTGGGCTGGTTTGTGGTCGCGTAAGCATAGGATTCAGGTATGTCTCTGCCTTTGTTGAGTTTGATGATCTGGCTTCCGATTCTGGGAGCCGTTACCGTTCTCGCCCTCGGTGAGCACCGCCAAGGTCTGGTGCGTCAGGTGGCGTTCGGATTTGCGGCGTTGACCTTTATCCTGAGCTTGCAGCTATTCACGGGTTTTGACCCCTCCACTTATGCTATGCAATTCGTGGAGGATGCGCCCTGGATCCCGAACTTCGGTATTCGTTATTCGCTTGGGGTGGATGGTATCTCCGCACCACTGATCTTGCTCACCACTTTTTCGACAGTACTGGTGGTGCTTGCCGGTTGGGAGGTGATCCAGCATCGGGTCTCTCAGTACATGGCCGCCTTTTTGGTCATGGAAGGCGTGATGAATGGTGCCTTTGCGGCAATGGATGCCATTCTGTTTTACGTCTTCTGGGAAGGGATGCTTATCCCGATGTTTCTGATTATCGGGATTTGGGGAGGGGCGCGGCGTATCTACGCCACGATTAAGTTCTTCCTTTACACCTTTTTGGGATCGGTGTTCATGCTGATTGCTTTGATCTATCTGGGCCATAGCGCGGATAGTTTTAGTATTGCGAAGCTTCAGGAGTTGGGACATCTCGATCTGACTACTCAAATTCTTATCTTTATTGCCTTTGCGCTTGCCTTTGCGGTAAAGGTGCCGATGTGGCCGGTGCATACCTGGTTGCCCGATGCACATGTGGAGGCGCCTACCGGAGGGTCGGTGATTCTGGCGGCTATTATGCTGAAGATGGGAGGATACGGCTTTCTGCGCCTCTCGCTACCCATTGTCCCCGATGGAAGCCAATACCTGAGTGGCGTAATGATTGCGTTGTCGCTTATTGCGGTCGTGTACATTGGTCTGGTTGCCTTGGTACAGCAGGATATGAAGAAATTGATTGCCTACTCTTCAATTTCTCATATGGGGTTTGTAACCCTGGGTACCTTTGCCGCATTTACCGCCCTCTCTGTGGAGAATCGTGCTGCAGCGGTGCTGGGAATGGAAGGGGGTATGGTGCAGATGATCTCCCATGGCTTCATCTCGGGGGCATTGTTTCTCTGCGTGGGGGTGCTTTATGAGCGCGTCCATTCACGTCTCATCTCCGATTACGGTGGCGTCGCTAATACCATGCCGATCTTTGCCAGTCTGATGGTTTTTTTCGGTATGGCTAATTCTGGGTTGCCGGGTACGTCGGGTTTTGTTGGCGAATTCATGGTTATCCTCAGTACCTTCCAGGCCAATATTTGGTACGCCTTCTGGGCAGCAATGAGTCTGCTCTTGGGGGCCGCTTACACGCTATGGATGATCAAGCGGGTGGTGTTTGGACCGATTGGCAATGATCATATAGCCGCACTCACCGATATAAGTCGTCGGGAATTTGTCATCCTTGGGGTGCTGGCGCTGTTCGTGTTGCTGGTTGGTTTGTGGCCCGCCCCCCTGATAGACATGATGCGCGAGTCGATCGGTCATCTTGTAGACCAGATCGGCCGTTCGAAGATCTAACCGTACTTGTACTCCCACGGAATTGCCATGACCCTCGAGATGCTTAAACTCGCTGCCGCCTGCCCCGAGATCCTGGTGCTCGTAGGCGCCTGCGTCATCCTCATGGTGGACGTTTTTCGATCCCAAGGTGAGGAGCGGTCGTTGACCTACGGACTTTCGCTGCTTCTCCTATTGCTGGGAGGAGGGGTGACCTTCTCCACTTTCGGCGAGAATGTGGGACCCGCACTAAATGGTCACTTTATCAAAGACTCGCTAGGTGATTTAATCAAACTCTTCATCTACCTGACCGCCTTTGCCACTTTTGTTTACTCTCGTGATTACCTGAGAGAGCGTCGGCGACTGAAAGGCGAGTTTCTGGTGTTGGGCCTGTTTGCAGTGCTGGGCATGTTGATGATGGTCTCGGCCGGAAGTTTCCTCACGCTTTTTTTAGGGTTAGAGCTGTTATCGCTGCCTCTGTACGCCATGATCGCCCTTGAGTCCGATTCGCCCATGGCCAGTGAAGCGGCCATAAAGTATTTTGTAATGGGTGCGATCGCCTCAGGTATGTTGCTGTACGGCATGTCTATGTTCTATGGCGCTACCGGGAGTTTAGACCTGATCCGGGTTTCCGAGGCGGTGCATCGAATGGTGGCGGGTAATGTTGGACAGGAGCAATTGGTACTGATCTTTGGAACGGTATTTATCGTAGTAGGGGTAGCGTTTAAGCTCGGGGCAGTACCTTTCCATATGTGGGTTCCTGACGTTTACCAGGGCGCCTCCACCCCGATGACGCTGTTTTTGGGGACCGCGCCCAAGCTTGCCGGGTTTGCCATGTTGGTGCGTTTGTTGGTGGGCGCACTTGACCCTCTGGTGGGGCAGTGGCAACAAATGCTTGCGGTGCTGGCGGTATTGTCGATAGCGGTAGGTAACGTCGTAGCGATATCCCAAACCAATCTCAAACGGATGTTAGGCTACTCCACGATCGCACATGTCGGTTTTATGTTGCTGGGGATTATTGCTGGTAATCCGCAAGGCTACGGCGCAGCGTTGTTCTACGTCATTATCTATGCGCTGATGGCTGCGGGTAGTTTCGGTATGATCCTGTTGCTGTCCCGCGTTGGTTTTGAAGCGGATCTTATCGAAGACTTTAAAGGCCTGAGTGACCGGAGTCCATGGTTTGCGGCAATGATGGCGATCCTTATGTTTTCCATGGCTGGGGTACCACCCTTTGTAGGATTCTGGGCCAAGTGGGAGGTGTTGCGGGCGGTGGTTTACAGCGGTCAGATGTGGATTGCATTGGTGGCGGTGGCGTTCTCGGTCATTGGTGCCTGGTATTATCTGCGCGTGATTTGGTACATGTACTTTGAGAAGCCGCGTGACACCGTTCCAGCGCCTTTGGTACCGGCCGTGGAGATGGGCATTATGATGAGCGCCAACGGTTTGGTATTGCTGTATTTGGGGGTGTTTCCCAGTAGCTTGATGGCGGTATGTTTGATGGTGTGGGGGGGGCGGTAAGTGCGAATTCTGGTGACGGGGGGGGCCGGTTTTATTGGCTCCGAGGTAGTACGCCAGATTGTTCGCGACACCACAGACTACGTTATTAACCTGGACAAACTCACCTACGCTGGCAACCTGGATTCGTTAGCGGAGGTGAGTGATCATCCTCGTTATTGTTTCGAACGGGTTGATCTTTGTGATGGGCCTGCGGTTGAGCAGGTATTTAGAAGGCACCGCCCCGATGCGGTGATCCACCTGGCAGCCGAATCGCATGTGGACCGTTCTATCGATGGTCCGGCTGCCTTCATCCAGACCAATGTGGTTGGTACGTATTCTCTCCTGGATGCGATTCGGGCCTATTGGAATGGGCTTTCTCATGAGGCGAAAGTGGCGTTTCGCCTTTTGCACGTATCTACCGATGAGGTCTACGGCAGTTTAGGACCGACCGGTCTGTTTCGGGAAGATACCCCCTACCAGCCAAACTCTCCTTATTCCGCGAGTAAAGCAGCCTCGGACCATTTGGTGCGAGCGTGGTATCACACCTACGGCCTACCTACGCTCATCACCAATTGTTCCAATAATTACGGCCCCTATCAATTTCCTGAGAAACTGATCCCGCTGATTATCTATCGAGCATTGGCGGGGCAATCTCTACCGGTCTACGGTAGAGGGGAAAATATCCGAGATTGGCTTTATGTGGCGGACCATGTGCGAGGTCTACGGGCGGTTTTGGCACAGGGACGACCGGGCGAAACCTACAATCTTGGTGGGCGTAATGAGCGTGCTAATCTTGATGTGGTGCGTGCCCTCTGTGCCTTACTCGATGAGATCGTCCCCGATTCTCCCCATCGTCCCCACGAACACCTTATCACCTTTGTCTCTGACCGCCCCGGGCATGACCTACGTTATGCTATCAACGCCGATAAGATCGAGCGTGAATTAGGTTGGAGGCCACGAGAAAACTTCGAAACCGGTTTACGTGCCACGGTACGCTGGTATCTGGATCACCAGGCCTGGACCGAACGTGTAATGTCAGGGGCCTATCGGGGCGAGCGGTTGGGTTTAAGTAATTAACCAGAGTTATTATCTAATAATCCGCTAGGTCGTTATCCCGGCAATTCCTGCCACAAGGTTGTATTCCGCTACCGACGCCCTCGACAAAATCTGGCAACCACGGATGATAATAGCTTGGGCTAGCTAACCAAGATGATTTCCGATCTCCGATCACAAGAACATACCACCCAATCAGCAACGTGGAGTGTCGTTCATGCGCAATTTCTCAGGGCGTTCGTCTCCAATTAGTGGTCGGCGGGGCATTATCTTGGCGGGTGGTTCTGGTACCCGACTGTACCCATTAACCCAGGTAGTCAGTAAACAACTTCTGCCCATTTACGATAAGCCGATGGTTTATTATCCGCTGTCGGTCCTGATGCTGGCGGGAATTCGTGACATTCTAGTGATATCGACCCCCCAAGATCTGCCGCAATTTGAGCGACTGCTGGGTGATGGTCATCAATGGGGGGTATCTTTTTCCTATGCGGAACAACCCCACCCTGAGGGATTAGCTCAGGCCTTTATTATCGGGGCATCTTTTATCGGTAGCGCAAGTACTTGTCTCGTGCTAG
Source organism: Gammaproteobacteria bacterium (assembly GCA_963575655.1). Taxonomy (NCBI): domain Bacteria; kingdom Pseudomonadati; phylum Pseudomonadota; class Gammaproteobacteria; species Gammaproteobacteria bacterium. The sequence continues at coordinate 64,004 of CAUYTY010000111.1, forward strand.
GCGACAATATTTTTTATAGCCAGGGGTTGGCGCGGACGCTTCAAGCCGCAAACCGTCGGGGCGAGGGGGCAACAGTATTCTGCTATTGGGTGCGTGACCCAGAACGTTATGGGGTGGTGAGTTTCGATGCCGAGGGCCGAGCCACAGATCTAGAGGAGAAGCCGAACCACCCGAAGTCTAATTATGCGGTAACCGGACTCTATTTCTATGACAACGACGTGATTGATATCGCCAAGAATCTCAAGCCTTCCGCACGAGGTGAATTGGAAATTACCGATATCAATCGTGAATATCTTGAACGTGGCCGGCTGACCGTAGAGACCTTGGGACGAGGGTCGGCATGGTTGGATACTGGGACCCATGCCTCTTTGATACAAGCGTCCAATTTCGTAGAGGTGGTGGAATCTCGTCAAGGGCTAAAAGTCGCGTGCCCCGAGGAGATTGCCTACCGTATGGGTTATATCGATGCCGAGACCCTAGAGCGTTTGGCTCGACCGCTACTTAATAGCGGCTACGGTCGGTATTTATTGGAGCTTTTAGAGCGGGGTGTGTGATAAAAACGCCAGGGCGGTAGCACGTAGGTCGGGTTGAGCGCATTTTTGCGAAGCCCAACTTGAAACATAAGCAATTCGCGGAATTAGGTTGGGCTTTCTTCGTCAGCCCAACCTACGCGTTTCATTGAGTTCATGTTAGATTTTTATGAAATCAGGGTAACATCGGATTCATGAATCCCATGGGGCGGGATATCTGCCACACGTTTTCACGCATCACTGCAACCCCGTGGGTTATCTCGGTGAAGCGCGTGTCGACGTTAGTCATTCCCTTACTCAGTAGGCCCATACTCTGCTCGATATCCTTGGTCTCTCCGCCAAGGAGATTCATGAAGGTAGCGATGGTTGGTAAGGCATTGGCGATGTTCTCCATGTGGGTGCTAATTGTGTCCATGCACTGCATGTGTTGGTCGATGTCGCCAACACGGTTGGTAATGGCTACCATATTGTCCTTAACGCTTTGTAGATGTTCGTGCATAGATTCCATGTTGTCCACGATTCCGTTCAGGTCATTGTATAGGATGCGGATGTAATAGACGTTAGAGATGGCAAGTGCGAAGAGGAATATAGACGTGGCCTTTAGTACCACGTCTGTGATGCGAAAATGCTGATGCCGTTCGTCGAGGTGAAGCTGGGTTTCGCGTCCCAGACGAGCCACCATCTGACAGAAGAGTTGTTTTGGATCGTCCGTCATCAATGCCTCCGAGAAACCTCGCCCTCTAGGGCGGGGAGGAAAGGAGATGGTTTTCTCCGTCCCTTTGAATATCAAAATCTTTAGAGTTACCGGTCTTTTCCGGCGTCAGCCCGCAAGGGCCTGGTGACGCGCCCCTTGTGGTCTGGTTCACCTCGCGCTCGCTTATGGTGTCAGTCTTTAAGGAAAGGGAAACATGTTGTTTAGGCTGCGCGCCGGTTGGCCCATGCGGGACATATCGTGCCCCATAAGTTGGACATTTGCATCCATGTGATTGATGGTGTTGGAAATGTTGTCTACGTTGAGGTGTACGTCAGTGACGTGGCGCTTGATTCCGTTCATGGTCGCGACCATCTGACGCATTTCGCCAGTGATTAGGTTCATCTCATTATCTATTACTGCGGTTTGGTGGGAAATTCCTTCCATCAGTGCAACCCGTGACTCCATAGAGTTGATATTGCCCTTGATTAGCGTCATATGCTCTGCAACGGATGCGAAATTTTTATTCATTTCTTTGACAACGCCGGAAATTCTGCCAATTTGGGCGGACAGTGTGAGCAGAAGAATGAGAATGGAGATGGCAATGATGCCGGGGATGATGATTCCCGCTCGAATTGCATAATTAAGCCTTTGAGTAAGCTCTTTCTTGACATCGATCTGGCTTAAAAGAATCGCCTCGAACGAGGTAGCGGCGCGTATGAATCGTGCCTCAGCGGCGTTGGCTTCGGTCTGTTGTATAACGGGCGGGTTGATCATGTTGTCTGATTCTGTTTGATGGTCCCCGGAGGGGCACCGTTTCCCGAAACCTATCCATTTATCCCGGAGGATAAACAATATTCGATTCCTGCTTCATCAGCGAAGAGTCTTACGCGGATTGTGTCACAGCAGCCAACTCCCCGAGGTCTCACGACCTTTCCACAGGCTTAAGGTCCCGTGAAACTTACGGTACGTCGGCATTATTGGCTATTTACCTTGGCTTGGCAAATGATCCAATTGGCTGGAGAGGAAGACGCGGTGGTACCCTGGCGCGTCTATCCTGGCCCTCGTTGCCTGGCCTGTGTGGTGCCCCTGCCTCGTTGGCCAATGCCAAACAAGTGCGGGCTACTGCAATTGCCGTTCGTGTGCCTATCTTATCGGACATAATGAGTCATAAAATAGGGAGGGCCACGACCTCATTGGGAGGCGTGGTTTTCGCCATTTATGGCAACAGCCATTATGACGCCACGATCCCAACCGCGAGACATCTACCACGATACCGCTGTCATCGAAAGGGAAAAGATATATGCCATTAACGCTCTCGCAACTGAAAGGCCATCTCTTCAAAGCTGCCGACATTCTGCGCAGCAAGATGGATGCCTCCGAATTCAAGAGAAAATCAGTGCGACCTACTATTTCTACGACCTTTCTAGTGGCGCGGAATCTAACACAGAAAGTGTTGGGCAAGCGTTTGAGCACAGTATGGAATGCTTGCGCAATATCTTTTTGAATTTGAAACTTCGGGGAACAGGCCCTGAAATAATTCATTGACAAGGCACGCAGCTTATTGCTTTCCTTGGTGGCGGCCATGACGTTTGTTCTGACCTTCATGTTATCCGAGTGGACGAATTGGGCCTATCAGACGAGTTTAAACAGACCGTACGTCAGCAACTTATCCCCGCATTCTATTTGCGGGAAGCCGCGACTAAGGCACCTCGTGCCGATCAACGTAAGACAATTGAAGAGGTTGTCCAGCGTTTACTCGAACCACTACGCAACGACTTACTCTTTCAGTTCAACCCTTTTTTGCAAAGGCAGCCTGACGAAGCGACGATCAAGGTCCTCGTAGAAGCATACGATCAATTGAATTTTTAAAGATGAGTTTGTGATGACGAATTATTGGGTTGAACCCAACTGGCCCGCCCCGCATCAGGTGCGCGCCCTAACCACCACCCGTCAGGGTGGCGTAAGTCTCGGATCTTACGCAAGTTTCAATCTGGCGACGCATGTGGGTGATGATCCGCTGGCGGTAGCGCGCAATCGACAACGACTGCGCACGGCCCTAGCACTGCCGGTCGAACCGCATTGGTTGGAGCAGGTACATGGAAACTGCGCCCTAGATGCCGGGGCGGGAATAGACTGCCTGGCGGCCGACGCAAGCTACGCCTACGGTAGTGGAGCAGTATGCGCCATCCTTACTGCCGACTGCCTACCTGTGCTGTTTTGTGATCTAGCAGGAACCCGCGTTGCCGCCGCCCACGCCGGTTGGCGCGGGTTGCTGGGGGGAATCCTAGAACAGACCGTGATGGCGCTCGCCGTAGACCCTGCAACAATAATGGCGTGGCTTGGTCCAGCCATTGGCCCAACGGCCTTCGAGGTTGGCGAGGAGGTACGTGCGGCCTTTTTGAGTGGCGACGCGGGCGCGGTAGCTGCCTTTCAACCCTCGCCACAGGGACGCTGGTTGGCAGACATCTATCAACTGGCACGCCGTCGCCTCGCGACAGTTGGGGTCGGTGGTATCTTTGGTGGCGATCTATGCACCTTTAGCGACCCGCAACACTTCTATTCCTACCGTCGAGACGGTGCCTGCGGACGCATGGCCAGCCTGATCTGGTTGGCCTAGATATCCCACCCTAGAGAGGAAATCACTTTTTGACCAGCCCAGGAGCCTTGATCTGCACATCCAATGCTAGGTCTCGGGCTGTTTTAGCCGTCAAAAGTTCAACCAGCCCGAGCGCGGCGGATGCCGGGGCAGAATCGGTAGCACTACCGGCCATTACCACACTTGGGGTCCAGGCGCCTTGGTAATAGCGAATTGCCTCCGCATAACGGCCATTGATCTCGATAGCTGCGGCTAATTTTTGTGCCAAGGCGCCATCTGCTTCCATAACGCGCCGCTTGTACTCTGCGTCACCCTCCGCCTTGAGAAGTTGCGCCTGTTTGTATTGTTCGGCCTGTTGAGTTGCCAATTTGGCCACTTCCAGGTCTCGTTGCGCCGCAGTCTCCGCTACGGATTTCTCCTTTTGAGCGGTTGTCTCAGCAACCGCCTTTTCTTGTTCCGCCCTAGTAACCTCCCGTGCCTTGATGGTTTCTTGCTCCCATTTCGCCTTGGCCGCGTTCGCTTCGCCTTGTTTGGCGGCGGTGATCGCCTCCTGTTCGGCGCGTTTGGCCTCCGCCATGGCGGTTTGGACCTGCATAGTGGCCTGCTGCTGAGAGGCAATCTGATTTTCTACCGCCTTATCATAGGAGACCTGATTGATGCTCAGATTGGTAGCGCGAATTCCTAATTCACCCAACGGAGAGGCATCGGAGCGCAATGCTCTACCGTCAGATCCTTTTTTGATCCGTACGGTATAGACGGTTTTCTCCATGCCACTGAGGGGATCCTTTTGGCGATCAGATATGGTCTCCGTCTGAAAAACGCCATTTTGAATCTGATCCTCAATAAGCGCCAGGAGATCATTGCGGCGTTCGGCGTATGATTCCTTAGAACTCATCAGCGGACCAGTCATATAAACTGACTTTTCTACGGTCGTCCTTACCACTTCCTGTTCCACGGCGGTTTGCGATCCATATTTCACATGAATTGCCGTGAGCTTCTCCTTGTCGACTGGCATTTCCCAGGAGATCGATCCAGAAATCTTGGCATGTGCACCATCATTAAAACGAACGGTAATAGATTGATCAGCAGTTCCACCTTGATCAGGATGGGCTGAAAACCAGAACTGGGACCGTCGGTTATAAACCGTCACTTTTCCAAAGCCTTGCCACTTAATGCCCGGCGAAAGGTACCACTCCATATCACCGCGAATCGGTGATTGGATAATCATGAAATGTCCAGCGTCTAGGTTTTCAAACAAGTTACCGATGCTCAATAGAATGAGCAGCACCACTACCGTTACACCCATCGTCCAAATTCGCTTATCACTCATCAGTGTCCCCGAGAAACCCGGCCCTTGAGGGCGGGGAGGAAAGGGGACGGTTTTTTCCGCCCCATTGGATAGCAAAATCTTTAAAGTTGCCGGTCTTTCCCGGCTGTCAGCCCGTAAGGGCCTAGTGACGCACACCTTACGGTGTGGCTCCCCTCGCCAATGTTGCAACGCAGCTTCGATTCTTGCGAACCTTGCAGCAGACCGTTTCGTGCGTACCCGTCGCGTGTCTGCTTCTGCTGCTTTCAGAGCTTGGAGTTGAGGAAGCGCCCCAAGGTGAGTCTTGTACTTCGTTGCAACGTAGTCCGATTTCTCGGACTAAGGCTGGTCAATCTCGGGCTTGCTTTCACAAGCCACGGGCTTTAGCCCAGGGTGATTGACATTAACCTCATCGTTTGATGATTGGTTGATTTTCTATTAGTCCGACATGAACGCGGTTATGAGCTACCTACTTAAGCCGTGACAGCATAGCAATCAATGACTAACAGGGCCAGGTATACCACCCTACATTTTCAATAGACAGCCATCTACGAGACGGATGGAAGCACCTGTCCCTCGTCGGATGCTTTAGCATGTGTCACGGATTAATTCGATAGCCTACATAGGCTTAAGGCTTAGAAAACTTAATCCCTTCTTCTTGGAAGCGTTTAACGATCTCGCAATTGATATCTGTTTCGACTTTCATGCGTTCCCCAAACTTGAGAATATCGTACTTAAAGTTGATAACAAAGGAATAGTCGTTAAAATGATCATGTTTAATGGCAAGGAATCGCACCCCGGGATGCGCACTAATAATCTCATTAATTAATTCAATAGCCCGGCGTACTTTGTCGGCAGTATTCATAGTATCGAGACGAACGTCCGTGATTACAATGAAACCAGGATGCGAAGAAATATTAACGACTTCAGCCCCAGAAATCTTGGCGTTAGGTATATTAACAATATGTTTGGTTTTAACACTTTCCAAGGTTGTATAGGAAATTCCGATATCTTTAACAATATACGCGCCATTCTTAAATAGAATTCGATCGCCCACTTTATAGAATCGCATGATTATCATCGTAAGACCGCCAATAACGTCGGCCAACACCTCACGAGAAGCCATGGCAACACCAATACCACCGATTCCCAAGCCAGCCAGAATGGTGCTGGTATTAAAGCCTAAAATATCTAGAATCAGAATAATACTGGCGCTCCAAATAAAAAACTTTAATATTCGACGTAACAAGTTTATCATTGAGAGGGTAGACAAGGCTGTTTGGCCCTCCCCCTCCAAACGTTTTTGGATATTGTTGACTAAATGGTTGGTAAATAAGTTCGTCAGTAGAATAGCTATATATGCCGCAATAGTAACGAGCATTAACTGTGCGGCAATTAGGTAGAGGATATTCTGATACAGTTTTAACCTATCAGCACGTAGTATGCTTATTTCTCCGCCGTAAAATCTCTCCCACTCCGTTGGATTTTTAGGCTTTTCGTTTTCTGTAAGTTTTGCTAAGGCGTCTAGTTTGTTTCCACTGATTACCGCAACACGGCGTTGTAGTGTGGCGTTTTTAGCATCTAACTCGGCGAGTTTATCCTGATTTTGGCCAATTTCGGCATCGGCGCCTGTGGACAATAAGCGCACTTTAAACATGTCGCTCCATTGTTCCAGCGATTGTGCGAGGATCTGTATCTCATGTAGATGCTGACTGGCCTTGGCGATAGCGCCAGGCTTCTCTAATTCGTTGAGCAATGGTGGTGTGGCCGTAAATTCGTGCCCCGCCTGGGCTGCAAATAAACTTAACAACTCTTGCGTTTTTTCTGGTACTAGACGGATCTTTATTTTAACTGATTCCGTTTCGTAAGATTTATTGGCGTTTTCTATTTCTGTCTCTAATAAGGGTAATAGCTGATGGATATTCTTCTTTTCTTCTTCCAGATAATTCTCCGCGTTTTTGTATTTTTCCCTTTGTTTCAAAAGAATTTCCTGCTTGTCTTCTAGATCGATTAACTCCGAATAATATTCAAGTAAAAGCGCAGTTAAGCCATCGATGTTTGTAGAATGCAAGAAGCTTAGCGCAAGTTCAATCGTTCGGCTTTCTTCGCGCATCCGTCGCGTTGCTAATTGCTCACGCATTTTGCCTTCGAGTGGTGTCAGAGCTTTTCCTCTAGCCACAAAATCTTTATCTAATTTCGTGACTTGTTGCGCAATATCTAGCCTTTTCCCAATGGTGGCGTTAATGTTCATCAATAAACTACGGAGAGTTGGTTCGTCCTTACTTTCTGTGGAGAAACGTTTAATTTCTTCGCTAATTTCCAGTTGTTTATTGAGCAGTTTTGTATTTTCCTCGTCGAGGTTTGCAGTATTGCTACGTTTCAGTGCTGCAGTAATTCCTGTCGCGCCCTCGGGAATGGTGTCAAGCTTTAACTCACTACGCCCTACACGCTTTTTCACTTCCATTGCTGCGGCTTTCTGTTGTTGAGAAAATTGTTGGACTTCCGACAACGTTTTAAGATAATTGGTTAGCTGAGTATCCCAATTACGTAATAGGTCTAACATTTCTGATTCTTGTTTATTCTTTTCTTCGCCAATGCTCAATTGACTAGAGATTAATTGTTGGTAGGATAACATAGCGGCATTAGGGTCTGCTTGTTTTTCCTGCTCGGCTATGGCGGCCTTTGCCTGGGGTGTGACTACATTTGTTTGCTGGGGGGGGGGCTGCTACCTCTTTTTTAGGTAACTCCAAACCAGCGAACTGATAAAGCTGCTCAGCTATGGCAATTTGCTCGTTTTGTTTTTGCTCTTGAATCTGGCGTGCTAAGGGATCCTGTAAAGACGTTAACTTGCGTATAGCGTCATTATATTCGGTGTTAGTTTTAGTAAATTCATCGCGCTGTTGTTCTAGTAACTTTATGGTTTTTTCTAGATTTTCAGTAGTCGTATGGAACCTAGCAGCCAATTCATCAGCAGCCAGTGCTTGGAGTTCAGATACCCATTTTCTAGTTTCTAATGCAAAATTACGTTCCCGCTGTACATTAATCATGCTTTTCCTGGCTTGCTCAACGGATTCTTTAGAAGCAGTTTCTGTTTCTTTTAATTTAAATAATTGCTGTTGTGCATGCTCTACTGCGGCGGATGCCTCCGACAATTTACTAGATATCTGTGCGTTAATCGTTTTAAGGGCACTAGAACGCGTTTCCGGAACAATCTCTTTTTGGGCATTGTTATCATTTGTGACCAGGTACTCTAAGACTTCAGCAATTGCCTGCATTTTGATGAGATGGTCATTAAGTACGCTAGCATCCCCTTGCAATATCTCACCCGCCCTGACGGTATCATTGAGCGCGTGACGATAACCCTCTAGAGCTACTAGATGTTTCTCATGGTAATCGGCTAAGTTTTTGAGATTTTGCTCAGCCTCTGCGTCCTCGATCGCTGCTGTAGTTTTGGTCTCAGGTGCAGTCATTTCCTCCAATGTTTTTGATAGGGACTCTTCCACCTCTCGCTTTGCAATGAAGTTGCGCGTCGAGACTTCAAACGTACTTTGCAACCAACCACGTTCATATTGCAAGTCAGCAAGTTCAGTACGTAACAACTGCGGACTTTTCTTGGAATAACTTTGCGCCAGTTCTTGCCGTTTCTGAATTTGGGCGTATTTTTCTTGTTCTGTTTGTTGCGCTGCTTCTGCCTTGAGTAAACTCTTCTTGGTGTCTTCCAATATCTTGACTACGGTTTCAATCGTTGATTTCAATGACTGGGCTTTTTCTGAAAGTTGTGTTTGCTGTTTGGACAAAGATTGACGTAGTCTCTGTACTTGGGTAAAATTCGGTAGTTTACGTACTAGCTGCGTGGACAGGCTACGGTCGTTAACACGAAGATTAATTTGCAGCACTAGGGCATCTAATTTATTAGTGCTTGGTAGTGCGTTATCAATTTCTGTCTGTGCAGCGGTAAGTTCTTTGGCGTATTGATCAAGGAATGTTTTTTCTTCTTCTCGTAACTTGAGTCGCTTTTTTAGTGCGATCACCAGGGTTTTGCTGTATTCAAGTTGATTTTTGTCTTGCTCAGCAGCAGATAACCACCTGCTATTTGCGGGTAAAGGTAAGCTGAACTCTTGAACACTATTCTGTGCCTTCTCCAAAAGAATTTCTCTTTCGGCCACCATCCGCATTTTAATCCTCAGACGATTTTGTAAATCATCGTAGGTATTTTGTAATTGTTCTAATATTGCATCATTTGTAAGATCATTCAGTAATGATGCGTTTGTCGATACGATAGGAACGGTATTTGAGATTGGCGTCACCGGCGAGGTCGTAGCGTAACTTGTGGCAAAGAACAAATCAGCGCACCCCAAGGTCAGCGACAGTAACAATGCACGTACACGAAGATACAATTGACGTTTCATGTTTTTCGATTTATTGAGAATGACCCGACGGTGTGAATTTTCGATAACGCCTATTGTTCTGTTTCATTATGCGACAAAGGTCGGCGTGCTGATAAGGAAGAACGTTCTGCGCCACGGGGGATGCGCGTCTCACTAAAACGAGCGAGTCGCGTCTCTACTCGGTAATTAAAACTCCCTGGCGAATAGGCCCCGACAATATTGCGCTCCCCGGCGGGGAGGTCAGTGAGTAATTCCACCGCTTCGTCCACAGTAGCCACCGCGTAGATCCGGAAACGCCCCGCCGCGGCGGCCTCTATTACGTTAGCGTGCAACATTAAATGTTTTACATTCGTGGCGGGGATCAGTACGCCCTGCTTTCCGGTCAGGCCCCGCGCCGTACATAGCTCAAAAAAACCCTCAATCTTCTCATTAACCCCACCAATCGGCTGAACCTCACCATGCTGATTCACTGATCCAGTCAGGGCAAGTGATTGATGAATGGGTACATCAGCTAGGGACGAAAGCAGGGCACATAGCTCGGCCAATGAGGCGGAATCGCCCTCGATCTCACCGTAAGATTGCTCGAAAACCAGATTCGCACCTAATGATAATGGCCTTCGGTGGGCATAACGAGCAGCCAGAAAGGCCGAGAGGATTAACACGCCTTTGGTATGCAATGGGCCGCCCAGCTCTACCTCTCGTTCAATATCGACCACATGGCCCTCGCCAGCGTGTACGGTGGCAGTGACTCGCGATGGATGACCGAAATCAATGGCGCCCAATTGGATCACCGATAGGACATTTACCTGTCCAACCCGACTTCCAGTGGTATCAATATAGACCGTACCGCGCAGGACTTCATCAAATAATTGGTCACGAATCCGACCACAGCGCCGTTTTTGAGCCGCTAGTGCGCATTCAACGTCGGTAGCAGTTACCAATTCACGGCGTGCCTCACTAGCCCACCAATTCGCCTCACATAACAGGTCGTTGATCGCCTGAACGTGGAGAGTAAGACGCTCACTATCTTCGGCCAATCGCGCCGCTTGTTCAATTACTACCGCACAGGCTCCTTGCGTCAAGGGAAATAAACCCTCACGTCGGGCCAGGGTGGCAATGAGTCGGGCGTATAGCAGATCATTCTCCGGGAGGCGGGGAAATTTATCCTCGAAGTCTGCCACGACCTTAAACAATGCGGAAAACTCCGGGTCGTAGGCATGAAGCAAATAATAGAGCACCCGTTCGCCAATCAATACCACCTTGACCGTCAGAGGAATCGGCTCTGGTTCTAGGGGTTCAGTATTAACCAAAGACAGCCATTGTCCCAATGGTTCGATACGTATCTCTCGGGAATGAAGGGCACGTTTCAATGCTTCCCAGGCGAAAGGCTGCATTAATAATTTACGAGCATCCAATAATAAATATCCACCATTGGCCCGATGCAATGCCCCCGCCTTGATCAAACTAAAGTCGGTGAGTAATGTCCCCATCTGGGTGGTATGCTCAATGCGTCCCACCAATGCCTGGTAGGTTGGATTGTCTTCGTATACCACTGGGGCACCGGCTGTAGAATCGTGGTGAACCAAGGTATTTATGTAGTAGCGGCGTAAATCGTTGTTCTCTCGCCTCGTCTTCGGCTGAAATGGATCACCACTCTTACCGTCTCCACCATCAGTATTATACCCTCGCAATTCCTCTGCATTTTCGATCAGATCTTGCTGTATCTCATCCAGATAGGTAAGCACCGCAGGCAGGTCGGGATAAGACTTTTTAGTTTCGTCGATAAGGTGACCTACGACATTAAGAATCACCGCACGTTTGATCTCCTTGATGCGTAGTCGCGTCTCTCGTACCCAGCCTGGAAGCTCATGGAGTACCTTGTTCAACCGTTTCTGGAGATCGTCGATCACCGCCTCAATCTGTTCACGTTCTTGCTCTGGGAATTTTGCAAAAACCTCGGGAGATATCACCTTGCCACCCCGAAGCGGCGCGAAAGAGAAATTGCCCCGGACATTAAGCAGGGCAATCTCCTGGTACTCCGCCTGTTTTTGAACTTCTTTGAGGGCATGTTCTTGGCGTTTATCAGAAATATCCTCGATCTCTTTGACCCGATGGCGATACTCATCGTTTTCGAAGGCAGCGGAAAGGGCACGTTGTAATTCTTCGAGCAGCCGCTCTAGGTCGCGACGTAGAATCGTTCCCTGACCTGCCGGTAGGCGTAAAGTGCGAGGTTTATGGGGAGTCTGAAAATTGTGGACGTAGCACCAATCGGAGGGCGTGACCGAGGTTGCTGCGCGTGCTGCCAGAAAAGTCTGGACCAGGTTATGTTTGCCGTGTCCCGGTGGTCCAAGGACGTAGAGATTATAACCCGCGTGCCGCATCCCTACTCCGAAGTGAATTGCCTCTAGCGCTCGATTCTGACCTACGGTTTCGTCGAGATCGGCTAGTTCGGCAGTGGTCTGAAAGGGCAGATGTTCCAGCGAGCAACGCCGTAAGAGGACTTCAGGAGAGAGAGGATTGAGCATGGAGGTGAGTAATGGTTAGAGTCAGGAGGGGACAATCAGTCAGAGTAAATGCGCACTTAACAGCGTGGTACGCATCGTTAATTGGTTATTGTTTAACCAATTGCAAGATGATATTTCCATTTTTGCGTTTAGCGCACTCGTTTTAACCATCCTAAAGTAACGAATAGAAATAATGCCGTAGGAAGCAGCGTACTCAGAATTGGGTTCAGCGTATAGATCTGCCCCATATAGTGGAATGCCCGGTTAATAATATGAAAAGAAATTCCCAGCAATGACCCGGCCACCACTCGCTGATTCAATGATACCGAACGTAGTGGACCAAAGACAAATGGCAGCGCCAGTAACAGCATAACACCGGTAGTTAACGGATCTACCAATTTCGCCCACATCGTTTGGACATAACGTGAGTCGTCCAAATGATTGTCATCCAGATATTGAATATAGTGATAGAGCCCCACGATTGAAAGTGCATCAGGGCGAACCATTACAACCTCCAATAAGGCAGGATTGAGCAAAGATTGCCAATTTGCGTTGGGAATCCGCTCAATCGAGATTCCTTCGGCAGAGATTTTACGCCGCACAATTCCTGCGAGTTGCCAGGCCCCGTTATCATAGGTAGCCATCTCAGCGTGGGTTTGGGTCTTCAGGTGATGTTCGGCATCGAGTTGATAGATAGTCACATCCGAAAGTCGTCCTTCTGGGTGGATGCGTCGAATATTAATAAAGCTATCTCCATCACGTGCCCAAAAACCGGAACGTCCTTTCATTGCCATTTGTTGACCCAGTGCGATGGCTCGCTCACGGCCGGCATACTGCTCTAAATCGGGCGCAACCAGCTCCCCTATTAAAACAACGATTACCATAAGCAACGCTCCAACACGCATCACCGATTGTCCGATACGAGCAATCGATACCCCTGCGGCACGAATGGCGGTCAATTCACTACCTGCGGCAAGTCCGCCTAAACCCACCAGGGTTCCAATCAAGGCGGCGATTGGAAACAGCTCGTAAATCCGCTTGGGAAGGGTATAGAACACATACTTCATGGCCTCAATGGCTCCATAGTGACCAACCCCCACGCGATCCATTTCCCCTACTAGCGCCACAAAGGTATAGAGGGCAAGCAATACCAACATCACCACCAAAACGCCGGAGGCGACAGTACGGCCAATATAATGGTCAAGGATCTTCATGGACGGGTAGACGTGGAGAGGGTCGGGGGACAATCCGCCCTAGCGGGGCGGTTCATTATCATAAAATATTTGCAGAACAGACAGACTATCAAGTCCAGGCTGAGATTTTCCGTCGAAATCTTTATCGTGAAAGTTCAACGGATCAACAAAGGGTTCGGTTAGACTACGCTGTTCCATCCATCACTTCATCCATCACTAGGGCTTAGTCGTCGCCTCAACCACCACATCTTGTCTTCTTCTCCATGATTTACAATGACCTGTCTCTCCCCTCTCCAATTGTAACCAAGGGGCCTAAGGGGAGGTGATTCATTGGACATTATCGGGAATCTCACCCCCTGCTCCCTCTCCTTAATAGGGGAGGGGGAGAACTATTCCGTTATCCTCGATTAATTGTCCAAGATATTAGACCTTATCGGAAACCCCCTACCTAGCTCTGCCGGACAACGCAACCTCATGATTTATATTGACTGTGGTGGGTGATGAGGAGGTTTCCGATAAGGTCTATTGTTTTGGTTGCTTTAAGAATTTACTAATCCATGATGAATGTGCAGATATATTGCTTTGTTTATTTTCTCATAAAAAATTATGAATGATGCTTTATCCGTAATTATGTAGTGGTAGAGTGAATGCCGAAACCTTGGCGTTTTTCTCTCTGGGAGTCAACGTGTCGTCATCTTCGCTAGCTTTCGTCGCTTTTTATCGTCCCCTGTTCTGGGTAAACCAACAATAAATCAATAACATGGCATGATTGGTGGGGAAGTGGGTAAAGAGATGCCGGCGATGGAACGGCAATTGCATTTTCGGGAGCATTGCCGCATTTTCAGGGCTACGGTCGGGGGAAACGCCATCCCCTTGTCTTCCACGGACCCAGCACGCACGACTAACGACTATGAAGATCCGACGCTTTTTCGCACCCGACATTCGTCAGGCAATGCGTCTCGTGCGAGAGGCGCAGGGACCAGACGCAGTGATCCTATCCAACCGTAAGGTAGAGGGCGGCGTTGAGATTGTGGCCGCGATGGACTTTGACGAGACGCAGCTTTCCTCCGTGGGCAAAGAGGTTGCGTCCCAAGAAGCACCGGCAGGGGCTGTGGCGGCACCGCAACCATCGGCGCGGACGGCGGCCCAGATCGGGATGTTTCAATCGGTAGCCCAGACTATTCCGGCCTCGAAGCCCGCAGCACAGAACATGCCCCGACCGGTGCCAACCGTCAAAACATCGGCGCCAGTGCAGAACAATGCTCCGCAGTCCAAGTCCTCGGCACTTGCGCAAAATGCCGCGTCGACGCCTAAATCTTCGGCGTTGATGCAGAATAACGCGTCGGCATCTAAGCCCTTGGCCATGGTACAGAACGCACCGGCAGCCAAATCGATGGCGGCAGCCGCAACCAAACCAGCGGCGGCCAGACTGGGGGGGGGGGCAAGCCTGCTACTTCCTCACCCTTCGCTGCCCCGGCTGCGACCGCCACTACGCCGTCGCGTGTTCCTTCCTATAACCCGCCGGAGGCTCGTCTCCCCGTTGGTTCGACGTGGGCGGAGAGTAGCGATGACGACGTGGACACGGACGACCAGGACGTGACCTATGAGAGCGTTAACAGCCGGCGTTCTGGTACTGCCACTGCCCCCCGCGCTACGGACGCCCTCTGGGGTCAAGATCCGGTCATGGTCGACATGCGCCGCGAGCTAAAAGAGCTGCGGGGCCTGTTAGAGCATCAGTTGTCCGGGTTGGCTTGGTCGGAGACCACACGTCGCACCCCGGTTCAGGCGCGGTTGCTGCGTGCTCTTACCGAGCTGGGTCTGACCATGAGTTTGTCCAGAGAACTGGCTGGTGCGGTGTCTACGACTGGGGAATTTGACATAGCCTGGCGTCACGCAATGGGCGTCTTGGCTGAGCGACTGACAATAGAAGAGGACGCCATCCTAGAGCAGGGGGGGGTGGTTGCCCTGGTGGGATCTACTGGGGTTGGCAAAACGACCACGGTAGCCAAACTCGCTGCCCACTATGCCCTACGTCATGGTCGTGAGCGGGTTGCGCTGGTCACTACCGACGGTTATCGCATTGGTTCTCAGGAACAATTGCGCACCTTTGCGCGCATCCTGGGGGTGCCTATGCGGACGGTAGCCGATGCGGGGGAGCTGTCGGAGGCCCTGGAGGGGCTGGCCGATTGTGGGCTGGTACTGATCGATACGGCAGGTATGAGTCAGCGCGACCTTCGCCTTTCCGAGCAGTTCGCCACTTTGCGCGGAGCGGGACGAGAGATTCGTAGTTATCTGGTCCTGTCCGCCATTACCCAGCGAGCTGGGCTCGAAGAGGTCGTCCGGGCTTTCAGTGAGATGAACGTAGCTGGTTGTATTCTGACCAAATTAGATGAGGCTGCCTCCCTGGGAGAAGTCCTCTCCGTGGTAGTACGCCACCAACTTCCCATCACCTACCTAGGGGTGGGTCAACGGGTCCCTGAAGACTTGCTTCCGGCCCGTGCCCACAATCTGGTTAGCCGGGCGGTAGCCCTGCTCCAACAACACGCGCCCGACATCGAAGAAGAAAGTTTGGCCATGGCCTTTGGGAGTACCCCTCGTTATGCCACCGTCTGAGTCTGTTCAGGACCAAGCCGCCGGGCTTCGTCGTATGGTTCGTTCTAGCACTGAGCCGGTGCAGGTCATTACCGTCACGGGCGGTAAGGGTGGGGTCGGCAAGACCACCGTCAGCATCAATTTGGGCATGACCCTGGCCCAAGAAGGCCACAGTGTGATGATCTTCGATGCGGATCTGGGGCTTGCCAATGTCGACGTGCTACTCGGCCTACATCCACGTTACAACCTCTCCCACGTTCTCTCCGGGGAACGTACCCTAGAGGAAGTGGTGGTAGAAGGTCCACACGGAATACGCATCGTACCGGCCGCCTCGGGTATTCAACAGATGGCGGAGCTTTCCCCCAGTGAACACGCTGGACTGGTTCGCGCCTTCTCCGAGCTGTCGGTTCAGCCTGAGGTCCTCATTGTGGATACGGCGGCGGGTATCTCTGATGCCGTGATATGTTTCTCCAGCGCCGCCCAGCATGTCGTGGTGGTGGTCTGTGACGAGCCTGCGTCGATCACGGACGCCTACGCCCTCATCAAGATCCTGTCGCGCGAGCACGGTGTGGACCGTTTTCACATTGTGGCCAACATGGCGGACAGCCCCCAAGCAAGTCGCGAACTGTATGCCAAGTTGTGCCGAGTCACCGATCGCTTTCTGGATGTATTGTTGGAACTGGCAGGCAGTATTCCCCGTGACGATTCCCTCAGAAAGGCAATACAGCGTCAGCGGGCGGTGGTCGACCTCTTCCCTCGTTCTCAGTCCACCGCAGCCTTTAAAAAACTGGCGAAGATTGTCACGGGTTGGCCTACCCCCTCCAGCTCAGCCGGGCGCATCGAATTCTTTGTGGAACGGCTGATCAAACTAAGTCTCGACCGAAAGGAAACTGCAACATGAGCGGCGTGGCGAGCTACGTTATGACCCGCGAGGTCGACCAGGATACCGTCGTTACCTGGTACGCCCCCTTGGTAAAACGCATAGCGTACCACTTGCTTTCTCGACTACCTCCGAGTGTCCAGGCAGATGACCTGATCCAAGCTGGGATGATTGGGTTGTTGGAGGCGTCTCGAAATTACGACCCTACCCAGAAGGCAAGTTTTGAGACCTACGCTGGTATTCGTATCCGTGGCTCGATGTTGGACGAGATCCGACGTAGTGATTGGGCGCCGCGTTCGGTACATCGTAAGGCGCGTGAGGTGGCGGATGCCATCCACTGGGTAGAGTCGCGAACTGGACGTGACGCACGCGACCAAGAGGTCGCCGAATTTTTGGCGATCCCCCTGGATGAGTACCACCAAATCTTGCAGGATGCCAGTGGTCATCGCCTGCTTAGTTTGGAGGATATGGTGGGGAACGAGGATGGCGCTCTTCCCGAGCTACCCGACCACTCCGCCGGTCCCCTTGAACAACTAGAAGAAAATAATTTCCGTGCTGCTCTGGTGGAGGCTATCAACCATCTGCCAGAACGTGAGCGGCTTGTCATGTCGTTGTACTACGACGATGAGCTTAACCTGCGCGAGATTGGAGTCATCCTCGGGGTGACCGAATCGCGTGTCAGTCAGATCCACAGCCAAGCCATGCTGCGCCTACGAGCTCGCCTCCACGACTGGACGCGAAGGAATTGAGCGGGGTATAGTGGGCCTCGCGCAGGCCCCCAAACCGCCAGATGGGGCCATCTCCGGAGGATCGTCTCCTTTTCGGCGACTGGTGACAGAGGAATTCCCCCTTGGATAAAAATATGAAAATCCTCATCGTGGACGACTTTGCCACGATGCGGCGCATCATCAAGAATCTACTCCGTGACCTCGGTTACGCGAATATCACCGAGGCAGATGATGGTAATAGTGCCCTACCTTTACTTCAGACCGGAAACTTTGACTTCTTGGTGACCGACTGGAACATGCCCGGGATGCCGGGTATTGAGTTACTCAAGGCAGTACGTTCCACGCCAAAAACTGCCAAGTTGCCGGTGTTGATGGTTACTGCAGAGTCCAAACGCGAGCAAATCATCGCGGCCGCTCAGGCGGGGGTGAACGGCTACATCGTCAAACCTTTCAATGCCGTCACCCTCAAAGAGAAGATCGACAAGATCTTTGAACGTCTCCAAGGCTGAGTTCGGCGAGGAACCACCCATTTATGGAACATGCCGACCAGAGCCAATGGCTCGCCCGCGCCCAATTGCTGGCAGAACACATCCAGCAGGGGAATGACGATGAGGTCAATCGTCTGCTGGATGAGATTTCCCGAAACCGGGAACAGATGTTGTTCCAGGAATTGGGCAAGCTCACTAGGGAATTTCACAACGCCCTCAACGGCTTCCGTCTCGATGCCAAGATCTCCCAGCTTGCTCAGGAAAATATCCCAGACGCCAAGCAACGCCTGAATTACGTCATTGTTATGACGGAACAGGCGGCTACTCGAACCCTGGTCGCAGTGGAAGGTAGCCTCCCGCTATGCGAGAGAATCGCCACTCAGGCGCGGGCGCTTCGTGAGCAGTGGTTGCGCTTTACACAACGGACCTTGACCTCCGCTGATTTTCGCAATCTAAGTCGTGATCTGGAGAGCTTTTTAGACCGCACTGCGGAGGATAGTGACCGCGTTCGAGACAACCTCTCGGAAGTCTTGATGGCTCAAGACTTCCAGGACATTACCGGTCAGATATTGCAGCGTGTGATCCGGCTAGTGAACGAGATGGAGGAGCACCTGGTACGACTCGTGAAGGGGTCATCGGGTCATCGTGTTCGCGAGGTCTCCGCTCAGCCATCGCAGCAGGAGCAGATTGAGGAATCTACAGTGGCCGCCCATGGTCCTTACGTTCCTGGTACCGATGTCGTCGAGGAAGAGGTGATCCATAGTCAGGATGACGTCGATGCCCTGTTGTCCAGCCTGGGCTTCTAGCGTTTTATTGGATGGTGTTTTCAATTGTCTGATAAGACAGAGCTTTCTACGACCTACCTCGCTTCACTTCCTATCGGTTGTTCTTCGGCGGTCGGGTTGAGTCTCAAATTGATTGAAACTCGCGGAAGGGTTTTCGCTAGTTCAATCAATTTGGGCGTCGTGCGACTGTGACGCATATCTGCCCAAGTTGCTACCTAAATAGCGAATGGTGTAGCTATCTAGGTGCTCAACCACTTCTAAAACGTACCGTTACGTCGATGGCTTGTAAGGTAACTCTCGGTAAATAACCTACCAGCCCACCTCTCCAATGGTTGCGCAGAAGAAGGGGCCATGAGCGGTCCCTCTGTGATTTATTTTCCGGGAGTTGCCTAGCGCATTTTTATTTTGAGTGTACGGTATACCAGTCCCACAGAATGCGAAAATTGTCTGCGTGAGATCGGAGGTATCGTACAAGAAAAATGAAACCGCTCTAGGTGCTTGCATTAAGTAAATGGCGTGCCGTGGATTAAAATAGATAGTTGTACTTCGCTGTTGCGAAGTGGGTGATTAACGAAACGAGGGGAGCGTGTGGCGGTTACCGATCCGGCCGAGGCTCGGCCAAATCAGCGACTAGTGCTCAGTGAGACCCTCGACGACTTAGTCGCCGATGGTGTGATTGGGTCCCAGGCCGCTCAGAATCTGCTCCGTACCGTGACCGCGAAGGAACGCGAAGACCGTCACGTCTTGGAGATTATCGCCACAGCAAAACTGCACCACGCCAAGTCTCCCAAGCGCGTTTTGACTCTCGAAGAATTAACCTTCTGGTTGGCTCAACGCGCTGGGTTTGATTATTTGCGTATTGACCCACTCAAGATTGACGCCCCCAGTATTGGTAGCGTGGTGAGTACGGCTTACGCCGCTTGGAATCGCATCCTGCCGGTCCTCGTAACCCCGGAACGGGTCGTCTTCGCAACCTCTGAACCCTACCTTACCGATTGGATCGACGAGATTCGCCCGGTCATTAAGCGCGACATCGTGTGTGTGGTTGCCAATCCTCTGGATATTGAGCGCTATCGCAAGGAATTTTTTGGGGTGTCCAACTCGGTTAAGGGAGCGACCGCAGAACCAGACGATACCTCCTGGCGTGGTATGAATAATCTTGAGGCCCTGGTGGAACTCGGTAAGTCCGGGACCTTGGACGCCAACGATAGTCATATCGTTCATATTGTTGATTGGTTGTTGCAATATGCCTTTGATCAACGCGCGAGCGATATTCACATGGAGCCGCGTCGTGATGTGGGAAATATCCGTTTCCGCATCGATGGGATTATGCACCCGGTCTATCAGGTTCCTGCCAAGGTTATGGCCGCGTTGACCAGCCGGGTCAAGATCCTCGGGCGTATGGATGTGGCCGAGAAGCGTCGTCCCCAGGACGGACGCATCAAGACCCGTACCAAGGATGGACGCGAGTTGGATATGCGCCTCTCGACCATGCCCACCGCTTTTGGTGAGAAATTGGTCATGCGCATCTTTAACCCGGATGTTCTACTCAAAGACTTTTCCTCCCTGGGATTCGGGTCTGAGGATGTCGAACACTGGAAGGATATGGTCAAACAACCGCATGGGATTATCCTGGTAACCGGCCCTACCGGGTCGGGGAAGACTACGACCCTCTATTCCACACTCAAGACCCTCGCCACACCGCAGGTCAATGTCTGTACCGTCGAAGACCCTATCGAGATGGTGGAGCCAGCCTTTAATCAGATGCAGGTTCAGCACAATATCGGCCTTGATTTCGCGAGCGGCATCCGTACCCTGATGCGTCAGGACCCCGACAGTATCATGGTCGGCGAGATCCGCGACCGTGAGACCGCCGATATGGCGGTACAGGCATCGTTGACCGGTCACCTGGTACTATCCACCCTGCATACCAACGACACCCCCTCCGCCATTACGCGGCTCCTGGACATCGGGGTGCCTCACTACCTGATAAAAGCGACCGTCATCGGGGTTGTTGCCCAACGCCTGGTGCGTACCCTGTGTCCCCACTGTCGACAACAGAAGATGACCGATGTTGGCGTGTGGGAGTCGTTGACCCATCCCTGGCCGCTTCCCATCCCGCTGACCTTGGCCGCCCCCCAGGGATGCGCGGAGTGTCGTCATACTGGTTACCATGGACGCATTGGGCTCTACGAGATGTTGGTCATGGACCAGGAGATTCGCAACCTGATTACCTCCGATTTTGATGAAACTCCCCTGCGGCATCTGGCCTACCGCAAGGGGCTCAAGCCGCTGCGCATCGGTGGGGCCATGAAGGTGCTTGAGGGAGTAACCAGCCTGGATGAGGTTCTTCAGGTGGCCCCGATTCGGATGGATTGATGATTGGCGGGATGATGTGGTGTGTATCGTTGTTGCTGTTTTTGGTAGAGTGAATGCTTTGGCGCTGCTGGTTCAGGATTACGGCAAAACTCAATGCCTTGATTCTTGAGCAAGTCTTGACGATTTATGAATAACTCTGGAATTCTCCCATGACCATAACGAAATCAAGTGATGATGTCGTACTGAGCACAGAAGATGTATTGCTGACCTTGTGTAATTCGGTGGTGAGTGTGTTGACGGCGGCAACCCATCGTCAAGTTCGCTTTTCAGGCATGGTGCAACGCATCACCAAAACCTGTCTCAAGCCTGACATCGGTTGCTTTGTGTTATTCGATGGGGGATTTTCTGGCCTAGTGGTAATTAATTTCTCTGCGGCGGCGGCGATGGAGTTGTATGAGACCTATATGGTTAGCATGGGGCTACCCAAGGAGGATTTGGCCATTTCTCATACCTCGGACGAGGTTAGTAATGTCATGGGCGAGTTGATGAATCAGATTGTTGGGAGTTTTACCGTCAAGGTGGGACGCGAGCTACAGACGCAGATTACTCAGAATCAGCCCAAGATGTTGGCTTTGAATAAACAAGTAATCATCAGTGTCGATACCAATCTGGAAAGTCCTGAACTACGCAGGGTAACCTTCTTCACTGCCAAGAACAATATCTTCTACCTAGAATTGGCAATGGATAAAATTGAATTCATCAAACTGCACAATGAAGGAATTGTAGAAGAGGTCGACCCTGATACCTTAATTGCCCAGACCAATAATGAGTCTAGAAATGGTGATTGGGAGGTGCAATTGACCAATGATGAACAGCATGAACAGAATGAGCAGGATGACCTGTTTGATTCTCTCGGTATCTGAAGTAATACGAAATAACCCAGGTTGATGGGACGATGCTTAGCTAGGTTCCATCGGGATAACTGGTTTTCTTGTAATTGTTAATTCCCCCCTGGGAGTGCGAGCGTCTCGCTCGCTTTCTTACGGCCAAGATGGCTGTGCTCCCAGGAGAATCTGAATGATTACCCTCTCTTTGTGGTAAATGTTGCTTCCCACCTATAATGAACGCACGTATCCTGGTACCGGAAAAGCATTTTATTGAGGTTGAGCCTTATTACGAGGCTGTGCATCAGGAAGTCGCTATTTTTGAGGCGGCCTATCGTAATCAATTGCCAGTGTTGCTCAAGGGACCGACGGGGTGTGGCAAAACCCGTTTCATGGAATATATGGCATGGCGGTTGAAACGCCCGCTGATTACGGTGTCGTGCCACGACGATCTTACCGCATCGGATTTGGTGGGACGTTACCTGGTCAAAGGCGGCGAAACAGTATGGGTGGACGGTCCACTTACCCGAGCAGTGCGCGTTGGTGCAATTTGTTACCTCGATGAGATTGTCGAGGCACGTAAAGACACCATGGTAGTTATTCATCCACTAGCCGACGATCGCCGTGTGCTCCCCATGGAAAAACTCGGACAATTGTTGGAGGCGAACGAAAGTTTCTGTCTTGCCGTATCCTACAACCCTGGTTACCAATCGGTACTCAAGGATCTCAAACAATCCACGCGGCAACGTTTCGTCGCGCTGGAATTCGATTACCCTAATGCCGAACTTGAGGCACGGATTGTCGGTAAGGAATCGGGCGTAGATGGCGCGACCGCCGATAAACTGGTGAAATTCGCCCACATGACCCGTAATCTCAAAGGCAATGGCCTCGAAGAAGGCGCATCGACTCGTCTCCTGGTTCATGCTTGCAAACTCATTGCCTCCGGCGTATCTCCGGTCTTTGCCTGTCAATCCGCTATTGCCCAAGCCGTTACTGACGATAGCGAAATGCTTAAAGCAATGCGTGAGCTTTCCAGTAGCCTGTTCTGAGTATTGCCCGTGGTAAAAACGCCGCTTTCTCTGGCCGAGATCACAACTAATCTCGAAACCTGGCTCGAGGTTGAATTCACCTTCTACAAAGTTGGAGAACTCGCACAGGTCTATGCACAATTTCCGAGGACCGAACAGGATTATCTCCTGGGCTGGATCCGCCGTATTGCGACGACCAATATCGAGGTGGCGTGGCGATTTGCAGGGCGGGTTCTGAAGGTGCGCGAGCGTATGGATGCCCGATTAGTCGAAGCCTGGGCGCTCCATGCGATGGATGCCTACGATCGGGCGGGATTACGGGCCGCGCTCAAGGTCATTAACGAGGTCGATCAATTCGCTCGATTGTCCCACGTAAAGGCGGTTGGTGCGCTATTTAGTGATATTTCCGGGGTACTGCTTACCTTTGTGCGGGGCCTATCCGGGCGCTCTCTCAAACTTGCCGAAGGCGATGCTACCTATACCGACTCGGAAACTCTGTTTCTCCCTGCGGTAATCGCGGAGATGGTGGCGGCAGCGGATAATTTTGCCCTCGCCAAGGCTCAGGTTGCGTTCCTGTGGGCGCAGACGCGCTTTGGAACATTTCACACTGATCTCGATTCCGTGGTGGCTCGCTTTGAGGATAGCGAACGAGCGTTGCGGTGTTTTCACGCATTAGAATCGATGCGCCTGGAACACTGTCTAGCGCGTGAACTCCCTGGCCTGCATCGCGAAATGTTGCATCTGCGTGCAACCCTGGGGCAATCGCGTGGTGAGGCGTGGTTACCTTTCGAGAAAGCCTTGGCAACCCCAGATATCGGTGTAGATGCCTCGCTGAGTCTGCTCCCTGCGGCCTATGTTTTGGGCACACCACCTCGTATCTGTTACGAAGGGGAGTTCCGGCCGGCAGCGCTGCGGGAGAACCTTGTGAAACGGCAGGTCCGAGAAAAAATGTTATTCCGCGTCAAGCTACGCGAATTGATCAATGAAACGCAAAAACAACAAAACTTGGAAGGCATGGAGGCCAAACGCTTCGCGGCAACGCTACAACGTGACCATGGCGTCATGGAGATTGAGTTACTCCTCGATGGGCTACCAATTGCCCCGCCCGGCGATATGAAGCAACTCATCACCTCGATTGTGCTCGATTTTGGAGAAATCCCCCCCGAGTATCTGTTTCCCGCCGGTGACGGAGAATACGATCCACAATTGTTGGCGGGCGCCACAAAAAGTGCCGACGATGTGTGGGAGGGTACCTATCACGAAGAAGGCGCCTTCCTCTATCCAGAATGGGATCACGGCCGTCAGCATTACCGCAAGAATTGGGCAGTTGTACGGGAGAAATCCGTTACTCCACTGGCAGATGATTTCGTCACCGCGACACTGACCCACCATGCTGGATTGGTGAGACATCTGCGTCGAGTCTTTGAATCGATGCGTGACGAAGACCGCCTGCTTAAACGACAGGAATACGGCGACAATGTGGATATCGATGCATTGGTGGAGGCCTTGGCCGAAATGAGAGACGGCCGCGAGATGACGGATCGATTATTTACCCGTATGCATCGCACCGAACGGAGCATGGCGGTGATGTTTATGGTGGATATGTCGGGATCTACCCGTGGTTGGATCAATGATGCCGAACGTGAATCACTGGTATTACTCTGTGAGTCGCTGGAAATTCTCGGAGATATTTACGCGATCTACGGATTCTCGGGTATAACTCGTAAGCGTTGTGAGATCTTCCGGATCAAAACCTTTGATGAGCGCTATTCCATGGAGGTAAAAGGGCGCATTTCTGGTATCCGCCCGCAAGAATATACCCGCATGGGGTTTGCGATTCGTCACCTATCGAAGCGATTGTTGGAGGTGGAGGCAAAGACGCGGTTGCTGGTGACCATTTCTGATGGTAAACCAGACGATTATTTTGATGGCTACCGTGGTGGCTACGGTATGGAAGACACCCGTAAGGCCCTGCAAGAATCGATGCGTGCTGGTATTCATCCATTTTGCATCACCATTGACCGTGAGGCGCGCGATTATTTGCCGCACCTCTACGGCGCTGCAAATTATATCGTCATCGATGACGTAAAGCAGTTACCGATTAGGGTTGCGGATATCTATCGGCGTTTGACTACCCGCTAATTCTTCACGGAGAGAGGAGAAAATTGTACTGGGTAACCCAAGTTGCTACCTATAACCGAATAGACCGCTGTTCTGGTAAGGCTTGTCGGAATCTAAGACACAGGGATGCAATTTACTGATCAAGCAATTCATGGCATCTGGATTCTCGCAATCCCTGCAGGAATGACGGTTAGAATTGAACCATAGGTAGCCATTTTTGTCAAATATCACTAAATGTAGACAACCTCTTTGGTTTCGCATGATGATGAAAGCAAATGAAAACCATCCCGGATTTTGACGAAGATACCACCACTAAACTTCTCAAGGGGATAGTCATACCGTCTCAGCCGAGTATTCTGCAAAATGCAATGGCCGAGAAACAACAAGAATATCCAGATTTGAGAAAGATCGCCGCTATCGTATCTAAAGATGTTGCATTATCTGCGGCGATGCTACGTGCGGCTAATTCGCCCGCATTTGCCTTACGCAATAAAGTTTCTTCGATTCCCACCGCAGTCATGCTGCTGGGCACCAGAAATGTTATGAGTATCATTACGGGACTCTCTCTAAGGATGACTTTATCTAAGGGTGGTATGAAACTTGAGCATTTCTGGGAAATAACATCGGATACTGCCGTCGTTTGTTCGGTATTGGCGCAGAAGTTTCATGTGATGAACCCAGATCAGGCATATATGTTAGGGCTATTTCACGATTGCGGAATACCTCTAATGATGCAACACTTCAAAGATTATTCGGAGGTATTACAGAAAGAAAGCGTTGATACCGAGGCGTCTATTACTGAAATAGAAGATAGGTGCTTCAATACCAATCATGCAGTCATCGGTTATTTGATAGCAAGGTCATGGGGGTTGCCGGATAAAATTAGGGAAACCATATTGTTTCATCACGATGATGAAGAACTTTTTGCCGATCATGATACGACCCAACTGTCTAAGCAAATCGGTCTTCTGATAATTTCTGAGTATCTGTCGGAACTCTTCCATAGCGCTAGTATAAATGATGCATGGACACGAGTTGGGGGTGATGTAATGAGAATTTATAATTTATCCGAGGGTGACGTTCATGATTTAAGTGAGGATATAAGTGATATGTTATCGAATCTGTAATGCTAAATAGTGCCCGGCCGTCTTTTTACAAAACCCAACTTTAAAACATAAGCAATTCGCGGAAAATTAGGTTGGGCTTCCTTCATCAGTGCAACCTACGCACTGGCGAGCGGATGTGGCCTTGCCGGAAGCGGTGGGGCCACATTTCTTTTGAATTGGAATTGGAAGGAGAGGGGGCTAGATTCAGGACTATATCGGAACGGATATTCTGCATGACCTTCATCGTGTTAGTGGTGGCGTCGAAGATTGAAGTGGGCAACGGTTGGTACAATCTCTGAATAGGGCAGAGATTCCAGGTCATAATATTTTGCCAAGGCATCCAGGATCAATTGGTGGACGTTAGTCACCTCTTTTGTTTTGCTTAGGACTTGTTGCAGACCTTGGAGCCCGCCACACTGAATCTTACTCTCCTTGCCATGAGGGAGTGGATCGTCGGATTTAATAACTCTGAGGCTGAAGGCGAAATGATTACGTAGTGCCTTACGTAACTCGGAGCAGGTCTGTTGTGCTACGGCGTCGCGGCAGTTGATGGTTTCGCGTTCGGCTAATAGATGTTTTTCTGTTAATTCACAAGCCACACAATGGGCCAGAATGGCTTTTTCAAAGACGCAGGGTGTGGGATTGATGTTTCGATAGGCTGCGTGATAGTCGTCTTCGTGGTAGTGGTTGGGCATGATGGTCGATCACTAATTTTTAGGGGCAACGGGGTTGATTATTCGTGCTCCAGCCATTTGGCCAAATAGTAGACCCGTACCCCTTCCGACGAACGCGATGGACCAATGACAATGGCGGGGTGTAGGTGTTTTTCTGGATTGGCCTGTGCGCGTGCCTCGGCCTCACTGGCCATGGGAATCACCACGCCCTCTGGATAACGTTTACGTTTGATGGAGGGGCTGTGGATGAGCGCTGGAATCTCGCTCACTTGATTAGGGTCGAGAGAAAATTTCATGTTTGGCTCGCTATTGGTTATCGTTGCAACGACCAATTCTGAATTGAGGACGGTGGTTCTTGAACATCCTCTCAATCACATAGTTCCCACGCTCCGCGTGGGAACGCATCCCGCGACGCTCCCACGTCGCGTGTCTCGAAACACGGCATATCCATTGTGGTAATTCCGTTTCATACGGTCATATACCGCGATGACTTCCGACTTGTTCGTGATCCCCACCAATACGCGACACAGGAGCGTCGCGGAATACATTCCCACGCAGAGCGTGGGAACGATGTAAAATTGAAGTTTTCGGACAGGCACTAATTATCAACCGTTGTATTCCTACCCAGAGGTCGCTTTGCAAGGTATGACCCTCGAACAATTTTTGGAAGGTGTTCGGCGTGGCGATGTCGTGACTTTCGATGAGAGTCTGCGAGTCGTTGACGAATACTATCACTACCAGGCTGTTGCTTTTCAGAATGGCACGGTCAACAACACTGCTGGACAAAACGAAAACTCTTGCCGATTGTTTGCCTTTGCCCGTCGGCATGGCCTAAACGCGGAGCAAACCTTGCGGCTGTTTGGCGAACACTATCGTAACGTACTCGACAATCCGCAAGACAGCAAGCATCCCAACCTACGTGCCTTCATACAACACGGTTGGAGCGGTATCGTTTTTGCAGACGAACCTTTGCGCGCCAAGGTTTGCGCTAGATTCGATCCCGCCACCCTGAATCATCTCACCTATGTCTTGCGCTGCCTCGGGCAAGGATTTGCGCTATTGGCCAGGCCAGAATTGCGTCACTTCATCTGGATGCCGTTGTTGCTGAATTTGTGCCTGTACGCGCTGGGTTTGTGGGCGACCCACCATTATTTCGAGGTTGCCGTAGCCTATTTTCTGCCAGCCTGGTTGAGCTGGTTGCACTGGTTTCTGTGGCCTTTAGTGGCGGGTGTTTTTATTATTCTGATGTTTTTTAGTTTTACGTTGTTGGTCAATCTGCTGGGGGCTCCATTTTACGGGATTTTGGCGGAGAAGGTCGCCGTGTTATTGGGTCTACCGCCAGAACCGCGACACGAGGAATCTTGGTGGGGTACCGTTGGGCGCGGTATGGTTACAGGATTAGCGCGACTGCGCTATTACGGGGTCCACGTACTGCCGATACTGTTGTTGTTTGTTATCCCGGTAATCAACGTGGTGGCGCCACTATTGTGGTTGATATTCAACGGTTGGTTTTTGATGCTGGAATATACCTCCTACCCGTTGGAGCGTTATGGTTGCAGTTTTGATGAGCAGCGTCGTTTGTTGGCTCAGGCACGCATCGCGGGTATTGGTTTTGGGGTGGCGGTGATTTTTGGATTGGCCGTGCCTCTGCTCAACGTACTAATACCGCCAGCGGCTGTGGCGGGGGCAGTGATCTATATCGCAGGGGCGCGGCGTTGAACGGGTTGGATTCCACCTTTAACTTGTTGGGAAGTTGATGATGATCGTATACGTTCTGTGAGAACAGCCGGAAAGTGATACGGCTGATTACTTGGTGTGACGCCAACCAGTATATCTACGAGATGTTGTCCAGCCCAGCTAACCACTGGCGAGCGATATTTGCGTTCGGGGATTGGAGAGCTTCAAAGATCGCCAGCGCGTCTTGCAGGTATTTGCGTGCCAGATCTACTTGTTTTAGATCGCTGTAAGTGGCACCGAGATTAGAAAGCGTTATCCCTTCCCCCGCTTTGTCGCCGATTTCGCGCTGAATGGCGAGACTCTGCTCCCAATAGGTCAACGCCGTCGCATAGTCGCCGCATCTTAATTTGTTAACGCCAAAATAATTAACAAATCTCCCCTCATTTTTCCGATCGCTCTGTTGTTGTGCAGCGAGAATACCAGTTTCAAGGGCATGCCGATGTTCTATCCAGTAACCACGGAGATCCAAATAATTAGAAATTGCATCGACCAGTACAATCACCATCGGTCAATTTTTCTGCCTCTTGCATACTTCCAGGATTTGCATGAGATGGGGGCGTTCTGCATCCAGTTTTGTGTAACCGACCATACCCTGCCGGCTTTGTTCCCTAGCAAACTTTATGTACTAACCTGCGCGTTGGTTAGGGGACAAGCAAGTAAAAATAATCTATTATTAGTCCAACCAAAAAATAAGACATGAAATTGCTAAAATTATGAAAAATTCTGATGGACGTTCTCTCGATCACTCTACCCTTGAGTATATAAGGCTTCAAGCAGTAAAAGCTGTACGTAAAGGAATGTCTCCTAGGGAGGTGGGCGAGATTTTCGGTATGCACCGATCGAAGGTGTACGAATGGGTGAAGAAGGCAAAAGAGATGGGTCTAGCTACGTTAAATGCGAAACCTGTCCCTGGAAGAAAATCCTTCATCAATGAACAGCAAGAAGGAATACTAGTATTCTGGCTGTGCGCATTTACCCCATTGGATTTTGAATTCTCGACAGTCTTATGGACAACTGAAATGATAAAGACATTAATAGAGAGGAAATTTTCTATTTACATGAGTCGTTCCGCGGTGGGCCGTTTTTTGCGCCGCATTAATTTAACTCCACAACGGCCAGTATATCGTGCGATAGAGAGGGACCAATTTTCAGTAGATAATTGGATTAACAAAGAGTTTCCTAGAATCAAAGAGTTGGCAAGTAATGAGGGTGCTATAATCTATTTTCTTGATGAGGCTGGGGCGCGCACCGATTATCACGCGGGTACAACTTGGGGGCTAGAAGGTTTAACTCCCATAATTCCCTCCACTGGTGGACGTTATCGCATAAATATGATCGCTGCGATAACTTCTGAAGGAAAGATGCATTTCCAAATAGGTCCCTCATCGCTCAATGGTGGTGCGTTTGTTGAATATCTAAAAATTTTGGCTCAAGAGAATTCATGCCCCATCTATATTGTAACAGACGGGTATTCTGCCCATCATGCAAAAGTAGTTAAGGAATATCTGGAGACGACAAATGGAAAGGTTAAAATATTCTTTCTTCCCACCTATTCTCCACACCTTAATCCTGTCGAGCTAGTATGGAGCAATATTAAGACACAAGGAATTGCGCGTCACCTTATTCGTAATGTGGAGGAGTTAAAAAATAAAGCTACTCAACTTTTAGAGGATTTAAAAAAATCGCCAGAGAAAGTCAGAGAACTTTTTAAAGAAGAATCCGTCCAATATGCTATTTAGCTGGAGTCCCCTAACCAACGCGCAGGTTAGTAATACGCGGCTATTCGTTCAACGACTTCTTCCGGTACGGGGCAACGCTCCCGCAGATAGGTGCGGATTAGCGCGTGGGTTACGGCGTAGTGACCATCGATGCGTGCGAGCATGCCGTAGCCAACTAATTCATTCAGCGGGTGACGCAATTCCATATCCAATAATGCGGGCTGAATGACCACCTGACTGACCGGAACAATGGCCAATAGACCGAAGATCGCCAATACCTGACCGGCGTTTTCGCTCAGTTGTTCTAGGCTGCGTGTGAGCAATACATAGACGCTTTCGTCGCGGTGTTTGCCATGATTTAGCGCAGCAAGGGGTTGTTGCCTTAGCCAGTCCAGATATTCCGCGCCGGTCTCATCGGTCTCGACCAAATAGCGCCCAATGAGTCGTACCGCCAATGGCAGCCCACCGACGAGTTCGCAAATACACCGAACTATCGAGTCATCGCTGATTCGGTGACCGCTCCAGGCGTGAAGTAAGGTCACTGCCTCATTCGGTGGGAGTGGTTTTACGTTATGGGGTTCCGCGACCGCATCCATGCGTTTCCTGCTGGTCACAATCACAGCGCAGTTGCCGCGAATCTCCAGAACCTTATTCAGATCGCGGGCCTCCTCTGTCCCATCCAAGACAAGCAAGGCGCATTTCCCCGCCAATGCTCGTAACGCCGCGCTGGCGGCTGTTGGTTGCGGTTCTACTCCGAAGCTGCGTGCAATGTGTTCCAACGCAAGATTCGGGTCAAGCTGTCCATAAAACGTGTGAAAGATGATTCCATCCGGGAAACGTTTGGGATCCACTTTCCATACGGCCTCCGCCGCCAAGGCGCTCTTGCCAATTCCGCCCGGACCACAGAGCGTTTCTACGCATCCTGGGCGTAGATTGTCCAGCAATTGCGCCAATTCGGACTCTCGATCCGTAAAATGTTTGGCGCGAGGTGGACGTTGAAGGGGGATATTGTGCGAAGGGTTACCGACCTGATGAATCGTTACCGGACCTGGATTTGTAACAACTATTGCCTGATCGCCAATCTTATCGAATACGTCTCGACTGGCATGAATCTCCTGGGAAGTCATGACCACTCCGTCCATTTCTCACCACACCAGACAATTGCCTGACCGATGGAGTTTCCTAAAGTGGCTAGCTCCGTGCCGAGTGTGCTCAACCCTTTTAGCGCCTCCACCGCACTTTTGAGGCGATCGGCGATTTTCGGTTTATCGGGCTTTGCCTTCTTGAGCAGATTCTCCGCTGACTTGACCTCAGTCACAATCTCATCTCGCTCGTCCTCGGAGAGTTTGAGCGTAACGAGTTCTTGTTGAATCAGCGTTAACAGTTTGAGGATATCCGCAGATGTGGATTCTGGCGTAATCGTCTGGGCGTATTGTTGGGGGTTGATCTGTCGCTGCGTTTGGTCATTGTGGGTGCTTGCGCCGGTGATGACCGTGGCGTGTCTGGCGATGTTCTCGAAATAATCTCGTCCGGCATGGATGATTCGTTTCTCGTCAGCCATAAAATGATTCCTTATAACAGATCAGGCCGCTATACAACTTCATTCGATGATCTTGCTTGCGCTTGCGGTAGCGCCTCTGCCAATCGTGCAAATTGGGCGATGGACAATACCTCGGGACGGGCGCCGGGGTCTACGCCAGCCTCGCGAATCGCCGTTTCGGCTAACAGGTCACGCAGGGTATTACGTACCGTTTTCCGACGTTGAGAGAAGACCTGACGCACCAATAGCGCAAAAGAGTGGTGGTCGGCCACGACCACGGGAGGTATGGCATGGGGCCGCAATCGCACCACAGCGGATTCTACCCGAGGCGGTGGCCGGAAACACCCGGCAGCCACGGTAAATAATCGCTCCACGCTACAACGGTATTGGACCATTACACTCAAGCGACCGTAACTCCCTCCCCCAGGATGAGCAGCCAGGCGTTCGACGACCTCGCGTTGCAACATAAAGTGCATATCCCGCACCAGCGGCGGATTTAATGAATCCACCGGGTGAAGCTGGTCCAATAAATGAAAAAGTAACGGGGTAGCGACGTTATAGGGAAGATTACCAACCAGGCGGAGTGATCCTTGGAGCGCAAGGGACTGAAAGTCAAAAGAGAGGGCATCGGCCTGGTGGATAATCAATTCTCCGCTGCCCGCGCAGCGTTCTCGCAGATGTGGAATAACATCGCGGTCTAATTCGACGGCCTCGACCCGTCCTGCTTCCTGCAATAACGGAAGGGTCAGCGCACCCAGCCCCGGACCAATCTCGACCAAATGATCATCGGTGCGGGGGGCAATCGCCGCCACGATTCGGGAAAGGACCATGGGATCGTGGAGAAAATGCTGACCGAAACGTTTACGCGGTGCAGGTGGGGCAGAGGTCATGTTCGATATCTAGGTCCAGTAGAGAGGAGGTAGGGGGTGGACAATCAAAAATAAAATGCTGATCAAGAATCTTTAAGCCGTTTCCGTGCCCTAATTATCGCGGCGCGAACCTGGCGTGGGGCGGTACCACCAAAGTGGTCGCGTGCCGCTACCGAACCTTCCAAAGTCAGCACCTCGTAGACGTCCGCATCGATAACCGACGCAAAGCCGCACAATTCCTCTAAGGAAAGTTGCGCAAGGTCACGCTGGGTTTCTACGCCTAAACGCACGGCCCGACCCACGGCCTCGTGGGCATCGCGAAAGGGAACCCCGCGACGTACCAAATAATCCGCGAGATCAGTGGCCGTTGCAAAACCACGCCGCGCCGCCTCGCGTAAATGGTCACGTTTGACCTGTAATACCGGCACCATATCGGCATATACCTTTAACGACCCGCGTACCGTGTCCACCGTATCGAATAGAGGCTCCTTGTCTTCTTGATTATCTTTGTTGTAGGCCAGTGGTTGGCCCTTCATCAAGGTTAACAGCGCCATTAAATGGCCATTCACCCGCCCGGTCTTACCGCGTACCAATTCGGGGACATCTGGATTCTTCTTTTGAGGCATAATTGAAGACCCCGTACAAAAGGCATCCGAGAGATCGACGAAATCAAAAGCGGGTGAGGACCACAATACCAATTCTTCTGAAAAACGCGAGAGATGGGTCATGAGCAAGGCCGCACATGACGTAAACTCAATGGCGAAATCTCGATCCGATACTGCGTCCAGCGAATTTTCGGCCACCGTCGCGAAACCCAAAAGCTGTGCGGTATAGGCACGATCGATGGGATAACTGGTACCGGCCAGGGCCGCCGCGCCCAGTGGTAAAACATTGACGCGAATTCGGCAATCCTGTAGCCGTCCCCGATCGCGCTGCAACATCTCGAACCAGGCCAATAGATGATGACCAAAGGTGACGGGTTGGGCGGTTTGCAGATGGGTAAAGCCGGGCATAATTGTATCGGCCTCGCGCTCGGCCACGTCGAGCAAGGCTTCTTGCAGGCGCGTAAGTTCGGCAAGAATGGCGTCGATCTCGTCGCGCAACCATAACCGCACATCCGTGGCTACCTGATCATTACGGGAACGACCAGTGTGGAGTTTCTTGCCCGCTACGCCGATCCGCTCGATAAGTCGTGACTCGATATTCATGTGGACATCTTCGAGACGAATCTCCCAGGGAAATTCGCCGCGTTCGATCTCGTCGAGGATCTCCGTCAATCCGCCCTCAATGGCGGTCAGGTCTTCCGTAGTGAGTACTCCGGCCCGCGTCAACATCCGGGCATGGGCGAGGGATCCAGCAATATCGTGGCGGGCCAAGCGATAATCGAAACTTACTGAGGCGGTAAATGCCTCGACAAAGGCATTCGTGGGGGCAGTAAAACGACCTGCCCAGGGTTTATCGCTAGAGATGCTCATGGGATCTATTCTTATGATGGATGGGTGATAACCGTTTACAGTGGCTCCCTTCGATTGGCCAGATAATAATTGACCAGGCCATTGGTAGAAGAATCGTGACTTGTGACCGGGGCCGTGCCTTGTAATTCTGGTAACAGGGTGCTGGCGAGTTGTTTACCAAGCTCTACCCCCCACTGGTCAAATGAGTTGACGTTCCAGATGATTCCCTGCACGAATACCTTATGCTCATAGAGGGCCAGCAGAGAACCCAGGGTGCGCGGGTTGAGACGTTGGAGCAAGAGGGAATTGGTTGGGCGGTTGCCAGGAAATACCTTATGGGGTACTAAACGCTCCAGCGCCTCTCCGGTGAGTCCTGCGGCTACCAATTCTGCGCGGGCCTCGGTCTCGGTTTTTCCTTTCATTAAGGCCTCCGTCTGGGCGAAGAAATTGGACAACAGTACCTCGTGATGAGTCCCAACCGTATTATGGGTTTCGATCGAGGCAATAAAGTCTGCCGAGACCAGGCGCGTACCTTGATGGATGAGCTGATAGAAGGCGTGTTGGCCGTTGGTTCCTGGTTCTCCCCAGAGGATCGGCCCAGACTGGTAATCCAGCACCCGCCCGTTGCGGTCTACCCCTTTGCCGTTGCTCTCCATATCCAATTGCTGCAAATAGGCGGGAAGGCGTGCGAGATATTGGTCGTAAGGGAGTATGGCATGACTATCGGCCCCAAGGAAATTAGCACACCAGACCCCAAGGAGCGCCAAGATAATTGGCATATTGACCGCCGCTGGCGCTTGTCGAAAGTGTTCGTCCATTTCGTGGCCTCCCTGTAATAATGCCTTGAAGTGTTCCGAACCAACCATCAAACAGATCGGTAATCCTATTGCTGACCATAGAGAATAGCGTCCACCGACCCAATCCCAGAATTCAAATTGATTTGCGGCATCGATACCGAAGGCTTGTACCGCATGGGTATTGGTGGAGACCGCCACAAAGTGGCGTCGAATCATGGGCTCTAGCCCCCCTTTCTCCAAGAACCAACGCCGCGCTGAGTGGGCGTTCATCATAGTTTCCTGGGTGGTGAAGGTTTTGGAGGCGATTATAAAGAGGGTGGTTTCAGGGTCGAGGTTGCGCAGGGCCTCCGTGAGGTGGGTGCCATCCACATTGGAGACAAAGTGGGCACGCAATCCGGGACGGTGGTACGGGGTGAGCGCCTCCGTGACCATCGCGGGGCCTAGATCGGACCCGCCGATGCCGATGTTGACCAGGTCCGTAATCGGTCGGTTGGTCCAACCGCACCAGTCACCGGCCGCAAGGGCATCGGAGAAGCGATACATCTGCGCGAGCACCTGGCGTACCTGCGGCATCACGTCTTGTCCGTCAATGATAATCGGTCGCTCGGAACGATTGCGCAATGCGCTGTGGAGTACCGCGCGCCCCTCGGTGGTATTGATGGCCTCCCCCGCGAACATCCGCGCACGCCACTCTTCCACACCACAAAATCGGGCCAGATCGAGCAGTAGGGTTAGCGTCTCGTCGGTCAGTCGATGTTTGGCGTAGTCCAGGAAAATATCGCCAACCTTCAACGAGTAACGTGTAAAACGAGCCGGGTCGGCAGCAAAGAGGGAACGCATCGACAGTTTTGCGGCCGTCTGGGCGTGTTTGGTGAGCTGTTGCCAGGGGGGGGATTGAGTTAATGAGGACATGCAGGGATTCAGTGAGAGGGTGTCCGTGAGATGATTTTTTATTAGTATTCATCCAAGTAATCACCTATCGGATCTAGGTCGCATTCGACCGTGGACGCCTCGGCAGACACTAAGCAACCACGGATAATCTGCGTTATTGCTGGGATGGACACTACCAGCCGAAAATTATGTCACACACGACCCGTTCCGGGTCCCTCTCTGCGTTCCTCTGCGTCGTTCTTCACCGCCTATTTGAGTTTTCCATGGCTACTCACCCTATCCCCAGCCCACGTTGGTGGGATGCACCCGAAGCCAACGAGAGCTGGGGGGTGGTGTTTCAGACCTGGATATTGCGGTAGCCATTCTTCAAACATGGGTATC
>CAUYTY010000112.1 GCA_963575655.1 Gammaproteobacteria bacterium
CCCTCTCCCGGAGGGAGAGGGGAGAAAAGCGCGCTAGGTAGCAACTTGGGTTAAGTAAGTAGCGATATGATCGCTCATATATGTTTCATTAAGGCATTAAAAGGCAGAATTATGAGCGATAAAGTACGAGAAGCGGCATTGGAAACTACGACTGGCTAACCGAGCAAAGGGGGCCGCGTAGCGGCGTAATGAATTTAGCCGTGGGTTTTAACTCACGTCTGCAGAAGGTTTATCGTCCAAAAGTTCCTCGTGATATTGGAAGAACGTTTGGCCATAATGGTTCCCGCTATTCTTCCAAGAAAACCCCGTGGTTTCCTAAATTGACTCATCAACGATTGCATAATGGGCATAGTGATTTCCTCTTCTCAATAACGAGGTCAGAGTAAAATACGCTTTTCCCCATCTCTCTTTGGGAGATGGTGTTTTTTTGTTATTCAGCGTGTAGGTAGCAACTTGGAGTATTTACAGTTTGTTGCCTTAGGCAAGTCCCGGTTAAAAAACTACCAAGGTAACAACTACCGCGTAGCGGCGTAATGAATTCAGCCGTGGATTTCAACCCACGGTTGAGAGTCATTTATTACACTCGTCGCATAGCGACGATTGATATTTACTTTTTAAAATCATCATGTTCGTTCAATCGTCGCTACGCGACGATGAGAATCTCCCACTTCAACCGTGAGTTGAAACCGACGGCCAAATTCATTAACCGCTACGCGGCATTAACAGATCTGGTAATTCTTTAGTCGGGAGTTACCTTAGTCTTAGTTGCGGTCGGGCGGTCAGAGGGTCAAGGTCTGGCCACGCACTTCCTGACTCTCAGGGCCGAGCAAGTAGAGAAGTGGTGCAACTGCGGTTTCGGGGAGGGGAACCGTGTTGGGATCCTCGCCAGGATAGGCGCGGGCACGGAGCAAAGTACGCAAACGTCCTGGATCCAAGCTGTTGACTCTAACAGGTTCATTTTCCAATTCGTCTGCCATGACCTCCATGAGTCGTTCTAGGCCAGCCTTGGCCACTGCATAGGCCCCCCAAAAGGCGCGTCCGCGTCGACCTACGGTGTCGGAGACAAAAATCACGGAGGAATCTGGTCCACGAGTAAGCAGGGGGAGACAGGCGCGCGTCAGTAAGAACGGTGCGTGGAGGTCCACCTGAAGGGTCCGTGCCCAGATTTCGGGGTTGTAGTGGGCCACCGGTGATAATACCCCAAGCGTGGCGGCGTTATGTACTAGACCATCCAAACGCCCTAGTTCGCGCTCCAAGTGTTCGGCGAGTTGGGTGTATTCATGGAAAGCGGCGGTCTCTAGGTTGACCGGTACTAACGCTGGGCGTGGATAACCGGCTGCTTCGATGGCGTCGTAGGCCTGCTCTAGCATGGTCTCATTGCGTCCCAGCAAGACAACCGTTGCACCGTGAGCAGCACAAGCCAGAGCAGTGGCGCGCCCCAGACCACTTTCTGCGCCGGTGATCAGGATCACTCGCTCTCGAAGTAGGTCAGCAGGGGCTTGATAGGTACGTAGGGAAAAATCGGTCATAGGTTACTTTTTATCCACGGTATTGCTGAGAGATTTGGCGAGACGTAGGCCAGCGGCACCATCTTGGTAGTAGTCAGGGAGGTGCTTCATGCTGCGGTAACCTGCACGGTAGTAAAGGGCCAGGGCGGTACTATTGTCCGTTCGTACCTCCAAGACCATGTCAGTCCGTCCGTGGGCACGAGCAGCGGCCTCGCTGGCCTCCAGCAGGGTATACCCAATCCCACATCCACGGGCCGAGGGGGTCACGATGATGGAATACAGGCGTGCCGTTGTTGATTCTTGACGGTAGAGGATTACTGCATCCCCCGTCAGCCCGTCCGCTCCCTCCGCCACCAATAAGTCGGCGTGACCACGTTGCAAGAGATGCAAAAAGCTACGTCTGCTGAGGCGATCACCGGGGAACAATTGCTCTAAACGCAGCAGGTCAGGGAGGTCACCGGGGCGGGCAGGACGAACCAAGGCGAGTTATCCCTCGGGTTGAGCAGTAGGGACGTTGCCATCGGACTTTCCCTCGTCGCTAGGGAAAGAACGAGGCTCAGGATGCGCCAATTGATCCGCATTACACTCCCGCACGTAGTTGGCGATCTGGGCCGCCGGTACTCCGTCTTCCGAGGCCCATTGGCGACATTTTGCCTCGTCTCCAGCAGCCCAGACGGGGGTGCCACTGGAAATAAACGCGGTTGTGAGTAGGATAGGAATAAAGAAACGTAGCATGGGGGAGGAATCTATCGTTGGGTTTAATCGATTCTCGAAATATTGGATTGATCTCAACCTATTCTTCTCATCACGGTAAGGAACTCCCTCCGATCGTGGAGAGAGAAACAAAGTAGAGTGATCGAAACCAGGATGCTGCGCGAATCAATAGCTACATCCGTTCAGCTACTGCTGCATGTACGGAAGTGCGCGAGATATTTGCCATGCCAACCTCCGGGCGCGACCAATGTGTACGAGTTGCTCGGGGATTAGCAAAAACCTCGTTCATCATCTCGATAAATTCCAACAATCGAGGATTGCGAACCTGATAGTACACTCGATTGGCTATTTTCCTAGTAACCAGAAGGTCACGCGCTCTTAACACCGCTAAATGCTGCGAGGTTGTGCTTTGTGATAGCCCCACCAGTTCAGCAATCTCTTGGACGTTAAAGGCATTGTTGCCAACTAAGGCGAGAATCTCAATCCGCACAGGATGACAAATGGCCTTGAGGCTTTGACAGGTATAATCGATATCATCGTTCTCAAAGACGGAATCGTCGTTGTAGACAGGCGCAACCATATTTATCCCCTCGGTGTTGGTAATCGTTTAGACCTATCCCTGCGCAATAATCCTTATCTTTATTTGATCTAAAGAGCAGGACAAGGCAGGTGGTCTAAATGGTCAGCGATTTTTAATCAATGGGACGAATACCTTTTACCTAAACTCGTCTAACTAACCCAAGTTGCTACCTAGCGCGCTTTTCTCCCCTCTCCCGGGGGGAGAGGGGCCTTTTCGTTTCTCACCGCACAGGTTAACTAACCCAAGTTGCCACCTAATTCAAAATTCGGGATCGCATCCAATCGCCCCTCCCTCAATCCCCCCGTAAACGGGGGGAGGTCTGCGGCCTACTCCCTCCCCGTTTA
>CAUYTY010000113.1 GCA_963575655.1 Gammaproteobacteria bacterium
TCAGTGGCATAACCGCAGCGAGTGCGAATTTCACTGGTGGCGTAACCTCGAACACGGCGATCTATGCGCCGATTGTGAGTGGGAATCATTATGGGACGGGCTCAAACTTAACTGGAATTACCGCCGCGCAGGTGGGCGCCCTGGCTTTGACCGGAACGCTGACCAGCCTGGTGAACGTGAATTCTGGCTCCAACAGCTACTTTATAGGGGCTGGTAACGTCGGGATCGGGACGACGGCGCCCTCCGCGAAGTTGGATGTGGTGGGGACGATTAATGCATCGAGTGTTTATGCGATTTCAGGGCGTCAAGTCCTTTTTCAGGATCCGCTTAGTAATGTCGGGGTTGGCTTTAATGCACTGGGGCCTGGGTTGACTGGTGCGGCAAACACGGCGGTTGGGGCCAATGCTTTGAGCGCTAATGTTAGTGGTACTAGCAATGTTGCCTTCGGGAGTGAGGCGCTAAAGAAAATGGATGGCTCTATGAATAATGTGGCGATAGGAACACAGGCCGGATCGGCGCTAACCCTTGGCGATCGAAATATATTTATTGGCTTTGCTTCGGGACTTGATAACGCGTTACCCGCGAGAAATACAACAACGGGAACGTCAAACATTTTTATTGGGGCTAAGTGTCAGGGCACATCGAGTAGCGGATCTAATCTCTTAAACATTGGGAAATCCATTTATGGCACTGGGTTGTATGGTCCAAACACGGCCAAGATCGGCATCAATACAGACACACCGCAGGCGATCTTACATGTGGTTAGTGCTATACCGACTGCCCCCTTCCGTGTGGACGCAATGGATAACACCGGAGCGATACAGGCCTATGCCTTATTTGTCGATACAAGTGGGAATGTGGGGATCGGCGATAAGACGCAGAGTAATGCTATCCTACCCAATTCTTCATTGTTTGTTTCCAGCACCACCACCGGTTCCCCGGTTCTTGTGGTGATGGGAAAGGATTGGAATGGAAAATCAACCGCGGTGAGCGGGAACTATATGATTGTTAACTGTAGTGGAAATGTCGGGATTGGAACGGCTACGCCCTCGGTTACCTTGGAGGTTGCGGGGAGTCTCGCGGCTAGAGTGATTGGAACCGAAGATGAATTCCATATAACGCGACCTGCTGTAGGTCCTAACGCGCCTAGTGTAGTGGCGGCGTTTGCTCTTGGCAGATATGGTGCCATTGCGGCTGTGCCCCAGACACGTTTAGATATCAACTTAAAGGCCGCAGGTGGCGCAGACTTTGTCGCCACCCAAAACGTGATGACGCTGTTGGATAAAGGTCTAGTTGGGATCGGGACTCAGGCGCCTGACTCGACGCTTGAGGTGAGTAGTAATGTTACCGCAGGTGGACCTTATGGGATGTTTGCGGTTGGGGGTGCGAATTCTACAGCGTTAATGGTATCGAGTAATGGGAGCGTTGGGATCGGGACGACGGATCCAAACACTTCGTTGGAGGTGATTGGGGGGGTCTCCGCCAACTATTTTAGTGGGAACGGGGCGCCTGCCAACGCCATCAAGATTGATTCTAATGGGTATGTCGGCATTGGACTGGGTGCATCAGTGGTGGATGATGCGCTTCATGTGAGCGTCAATAATGCTGGCTTGCACCTGCATAATTCGGTGTCTGGCGATGATGGGTGGGTGCGTAAATATGCCGACCGACTTCAAATCAATGCCAGTGATGCCATATCGCTTGGCCTTGGGTCGAGTGTTTCTACGAATGGGCTTTGGATGGGGCCTTTTGGTGATCCTGCACTTAAAAGAATTGGCGTTTGTATTGGTGGTGGTATAGGGGGAGCCCCGACCCATTCGTTGGAGGTGTTGGTGTCGGAAAATGCAAACGTGACCATGAATAGCAAAACAGCGCTTATGCTGGTCAATTTATCCCAAACAGTGCAAACAAGCGGAGCGCCCAATAGTGTTGGTATTCAATTCGGTCAGTTCGCTGGTGCTTATCCATCGGAAGGTATTTTTGGTGATACGTATGGTTACAATGGGCTTAGCTTTTATACGGGTTCAAATTTTGTTACGCCCACGATGCGCATCGATGGCGGCTTCGGGACCGTTGGTATTGGCCCGAACTTGACCTCTCCCTATTTCCCCAGTGCGCTGTTGACGCTAAACAAAATGGGTGCGCCTATGACCATTACAGGATCTGCAGAATATATTCATCTTGGGACCGTGGAGTATGCGGCTAACTCGTATCGATTAATTGGATTTGGGTATACCAACCCGGTATACGGCGCAAACCCCGCTTCTCCTGCCTATATGGGATATCAGGAGACGAACTCCACTGGCTTGACCTGGGGTGATCTTGTATTTGGAACACGGCCGGATGGATCGGATGTTGCCCCCACCGAACGCATGCGAATTAAATCAACGGGGATGGTTGGGATCGGGACGACGGGCCCGACCGACAAGTTGTCGGTGGTCGGGAGCGTGAAGGTAACGGGTAACCTTACGATTACAGGTGCGATTTCTAAAGGCTCGGGGACGTTTGATATTTTGCATCCCGATCCCGTGAAAAGAGCGCAAGGCTGGCACCTTCGCCATTCCTTTGTGGAAAGTCCGACGCGTGGGGATAATCTTTACCGGTGGGCTGTGACCGTTGTGAATGGCCAAGCGGTGATTGCGCTCCCAGATTATTTCAAATATCTCAATGAAAATGAGCAGGTTTGGATTACACCCAAAGGACATTTTGGCCAAGCATATGGCGACGTCAATGAAGCCCAAACCGAACTCGTGATCAATGCCAATGTGGACGGCGTGTATAACGTTCTTGTTGTCGGAACACGCAAAGACGATGTCGCAAAGCGGAATTTTGATCCGCTGGGAATTGAGTACAAATGATGTAGAAGTGCTGAAGGCGAAGATCCAATAAATCTGCCGGGGCGGACCTGTGTGTCCGCCCCGGTCTCTTTCCTCCTTATTGTACTCACGCTCATATTTCGTTTTCGATTACCACTGTTGCCCCACTACCACAACTTCTCTCCTCGTTTGTTGACTGATGTTGTTCACTTGACAAGTTTTGCCAAAATATAGTTTACTAATTATACTCAAACCAAAATGGTTTTCGGTAGTTAGCTCTGAGAGGTGCTTGTCAA
>CAUYTY010000114.1 GCA_963575655.1 Gammaproteobacteria bacterium
TGTTAAGGAGAGGGGGGCGGGGGGTGAGGTTTTGGGTTTCCGATAATGTCTAATGGTTACGTTGGATGAATCACGAAAGAACATAAAATATTAGGGAGTAAGCCCAACCAAGAGACCGATCAAAACAACTGTCAAGGTTTTTCTTTTGAGATTATTGCAGAAGAACTTTGGATTCTTTGTTCTGGTTTGTTTCTTTTGCTCGTTCCGAGCGTCGCTATCTACGATTACTGGCAACCACGAAGTCGTCCGATGAATCTCCAAGAGTCTCCCACTTGGCTGGGTTCTGCCAATCTTCAGGTAGACAGTAAGGGACGTCTACGTCATTTTCTCAGCATCGAGGGCCTGAATCGGCGGATCATTACCGAGATCCTCGATACCGCTGAATCTTTCGCATTGCTTCCGGAGCAGTCAGTCAAGAAGGTTCCTCTGCTGCGCGGTAAGACTATTGCCAATCTCTTCTTTGAGGCGAGCACTCGTACTCGCACTACCTTTGAATTGGCCGCCAAGCGGCTATCCGCTGACGTGATCACCGTCAATGTCCCGACCTCTTCGGCGTCGAAGGGCGAGTCGTTGTTGGATACCTTGCGCAATCTAGAGGCAATGCACGTCGATATGTTTGTGGTACGCCACGCCCAAAGTGGGGCGGCTCACTTCATTGCCTCTCACGTTGCTCCCTATGTCAGTATCGTCAATGGTGGTGACGGTCGTCACGCCCATCCTACCCAGGCGTTGCTCGACATGTTTACCATCCGCCGCCACAAGCCGAATTTCCAATCTTTGATTGTGGCAATCGTTGGCGATGTCGTGCACTCGCGGGTGGCGCGTTCTCAGATCCAGGCATTGAATCTCCTAGGTGTCGGTGAGGTTCGCGTGATTGCGCCTCGTACCCTGCTACCCAGCCACATCGAGGATATGGGAGTCCGCGTCTTTAATAATCTCCAAAAAGGATTGAAAGACGTGGATGTGATCATGACGCTACGCTTGCAACGGGAGCGTATGGAGAGCGCCATGCTGCCTTCCGGGTTGGAGTTTTTCCAGATCTACGGTCTAACCCCTGAAAAGATCGCCGTGGCCAAACCCGATGCCTTGGTTATGCACCCTGGTCCCATCAATCGAGGCGTCGAAATGTCTTCTGAGGTTGCTGATGGTCCTCAATCGGTCATTCTCCAGCAGGTAACGCATGGTATCGCGGTGCGTATGGCAGTCATGTCGTTGTGCATGGGGAGTCACGCGCATGGACGCGAACATATGGCTGAGGAAGTATCGTCGGTTCGAGGGGGGAGATAATCGATGGCTTACACCAAACGTATTCGTATTCGGGGGGGACGGGTCGTAGACCCTTCCC
The DNA here is from genome assembly GCA_963575655.1 of Gammaproteobacteria bacterium. NCBI lineage: Bacteria > Pseudomonadati > Pseudomonadota > Gammaproteobacteria > Gammaproteobacteria bacterium. The sequence goes on from CAUYTY010000114.1 coordinate 1,346, forward strand.
AGGGATTGGACACGACCCTGGATGTCTGTCTTGCCGACAAGCGTGTTGCGGAATTGGGGGAGGCGCCGGACTTTCAGGAGGATGAGGTCATCGATGCGGCTGGTCTGATTGTCTGTCCGGGACTGGTGGACCTGCGTGTTTATTTGCGCGAACCGGGCCAGGAGCACAAGGGCACCATCGACAGCGAGACGGCAGCAGCAGCAGCAGGAGGGATTACCACGGTGTGTGTCCCTCCTGATACTGTGCCAATCATTGATACCCCGGCAGTGGCCGAACTTATCCGCGTTCGCGCCGACCATTCTGACAAGGCTTGGGTACTCTCCCTGGGGGCTCTGACCAAGGGATTGGCGGGTGAGCAGATCAGCGAGATGGCGGCCCTTCAGCAGGCCGGCTGTGTTGGGGTGAGCAATGGAGTGCGGCCGGTTAATAACACCCTCATCCTACGTCGAGCGATGGAATATGCGGCCAATTTCGATCTCACCGTGTTTCTACATGCCCAAGACCCGTGGCTCTCAGCCGGTGGTTGTGCCCATGAGGGGATGATCTCCGCGCAACTCGGTTTACCGGGGATCCCGGTGGCCGCCGAGACTGTTGCGGTGGCTCGTGCCTTGGTATTGGCTGAGCAAGACGGGATTCGCATCCATTTCATTTTGCTCTCTGCAGCACGTTCGGTAGAGATGGTGGCGGAGGCCCAAGCGCGGGGAGTACCCGTCACCGCCGATGTGGCTATTCACCAACTTCACCTCACGGAACTGGATATCGCCAACTTTGATGCCCAGTGTCACGTCTTGCCGCCGTTGCGTAGCCAATATGACCGCGACATGCTGCGCGTGGCGTGTGCGGGTGGCATCGTTTCGGCCATTTGCTCTGACCACCAGCCCCACGAGCCGGATGCCAAACTGGCTCCATTTTGCGAGACCGAGCCCGGTATCTCGGGCCTGGAGACACTCCTGCCGCTGGGGCTGCGTCTAGTTCACGACGGCATCTTTGACCTGTCGACCCTTATCTCCCGCCTCTCTTGGCAACCAGCCCGTATCCTGGGTCAGCCTTACGGAACGCTTCAGATTGGAGCGCGGGCTGACGTGTGTCTCTTCGATCTTAATCGTTCTTGGACAGTAGACGCTACACACCTGATCAGTCGTGGCCACAATACTCCCTTCCACGGTTGGAAATTACGGGGACGGGTGGTCCATACCCTTATGGAAGGAAAGCGGGTATTCGATCTGGAAGATTAGCGATTATTGCCGGCATTATTGCTTCCGCAGATTCAAACTCGAAGTGGTTTATCTGTCTAAGCCGAGACACCGGTGGATTCAACTTTGGGGGCAGTTCGGGGGGAGGGTAGTGCTACACAAGTAATGCCGCTTCCTTTCTTATCTGATTATAGTGACAAATAAAATATCTGACATTTCTATCATGGTTTTTAGTTCCTTGGAAAATGAAGGCGTCTTTCTAACAAGACGAGAAATCCTTTGTCGCGTTGTTCCATTGAAACGTTCAATATGGTTTGTCAAACCAGTTCTTTTCTTAGTTAATTCTCTTGTTTTCGTATCTATAGATACTTTGTCTCATTATCCATAACAAACTGCCGCCCACAATCATTGCTGCGATAATTTTGTTTTACATTAGACATTATCGGAAACCTCACCCCCCGCCCCCCTCTCCTTAACAGGAGA
>CAUYTY010000115.1 GCA_963575655.1 Gammaproteobacteria bacterium
TTTTCAGCCAGCGGAAGGGATTCCGCTAGGTTGAAAAGTTAGGCGGCGACTCAACTTCTCTGGCTTCATTGTTCCGTACATCACACGCTTAGAGGCTGAATTCACGCGTTACAAACTGATCCAGATAGCCAATATGACCAGCGCACACGCTATCAGATTGTATGAATTGTTAATTCAGTGGGGGAGTATTGGGAAAAGGGAGATTGAACTGAAATTTTCCAGGGAAGCATTAATGCTTAAGAATCAATATCCATCCATCAAAGACCTAAAACAGCGAGTCATCGATGTTGGTGTAGAACAGATTAATCAGCACTCCGACCTTACGGTGGAATACACTCAACGAAAGACCGGACGCACAGTAACCCACCTCACTTTCAGGTTTGGTCCTAAAAATGTAGAAACACCACAACTTGAAATAAAACCTGAAGCAAAGCCTGAAACCATGCGAGAACCACAACTTAGAATCCCACGAACCAAGAGCGAGATAAATGAATATATTCATGCCAACTGTTGTCCTGTAGAAACCTGGGGGCAGGCGGAAAATCGACTTGGCGTATTCATGGACAGGGCCATCGACCGTTGATATCTAGCTCGCGTAGAATGCAGTGAGAGACGAACCGCATCCTACGCGGGCTGACAGCCGGAAAAGACCGGCAACTTTAAAAGTTTGCTATCCAAAGGGGCGGAGAAAACCGTCAAATTTCCTCCTCGCCCTGAAGGGCGGGATTTCTCGGGGACACTGATGAATACCAACTCCTTAAATGCTCTCAGCGATATACCCACCGTCTGGTTGGATATGCGTATTGGCGGTCGCTCAGTAGGCGAGAATTTGTGCCAGGCTATGAATTCCGGCGCACTGATCCAACAATCGGACGGTATGCTGACCTTCCCCGTAGACCGGAATACAACACGAAGTAATTGGTTGTACATTAGACCTTATCGGAAACCCCCTACCTAGCTCTGCCGGACAACGCAACCTCATGATTTATATTGACTGTGGTGGGTGATGAGGAGGTTTCCGATAAGGTCTATTAATAAAGTCCGCGATAGACACCCTCCTTGCAAATTCCTCTCTGATTTTCTATTCGAGCAGGTTTATGCCAAACAGGCTGTTCCCCATGGCTGCCGGAATTGCTATAAAGTCAAGGTCATCGCCTCCACGTTGAAGGGACTGGTGGCCGTGCGCGATATTTAGAAAGATATCCCATGTAACTCGAAATGTGGACCGGAAGTGAATCACTTCTATTCACAGAACCTCTACGGCGCCTTCTTCTACTGCGAAGGCCTGGACCAAGCACGGGAAATCTATCAACAGCTACGCACGGCGGTAGATAGCCATCCCGTTTTAGGTGCGGAGGTTTCGATACGTATCAAGCGTGGTTGCAGTCCCTTTGAGGTGCATTGTGGTCCCTCGAACTGTTGGACTTTTCAGGAAGGGCTGGTAGAACTGGAAGAGTATCTGTTGCCGAAATTCCTTTTACCAGAACAGAAGAAAGAGGATAATGATTTTGCCATCCTGATGCACTGGATAGAGATCGCCTATGCGATCGGCGACAATACCTATTTAGAGTTCACGCGGGGACGGCGAGTGTATCCGGAAACGGTAAGCTACAATCCTTGATATTTGGACTGAATAAAGGGTCTGGATTATAAATCAAGACCCTTAGTGGTTATTTGGCTAACGCCCCTTATGAAAACAACAGCATTTTCTGATCGGCCATATCAGCCAATAACGTGAGCACATCATGTTGGCAAGTAGTGGGCTCTACTTCATATTCCTTTGTTAATTGTTCACAAAGAGCCATTACTGAAACTGGTTCGGACAAGAGATTCCATACTCTGGCACCAATATCATCCAGGCTGTGATAGTTGCCGGTGGCAATGTTCATCATCACCAGTTCGTCATCTACTTGGGCGGAGAGTAATTCATCATTACGGTGAACGATGGAATCAAGAATCAACGACATATGATTTTACTCCTTTATTTATGAGTGGATTCAAGCTTAAAGTGTAAAGGATGAGTTAGTCAATTGTAATTAACCCAAGTTGCTACCTAGCGCGCTTTTCTCCCCTCTCCCCCCGGGGGAGAGGGCTTTTTCGTTTCTCACCACATAGGTAGCAACTTGGGTTAGTTAGTGATGGTGCGCCCATGGATAAAATTACCCTGGCTGCCAACCCGCGTGGCTATTTAGACAAACACCTACACCAAGTCGTGGCCTAGATCGAGAAAGATGCCGACCTGGAACTTTATGCCATCGGTATTTGCCACCAAGTCGCTCGCTATTATCGAAACTCTGTGAGCCTGCGTAACGTAGACGAATTGGGCAAAGTGTTTTTTTTACATATTAAAAGGGATGTTATTATGAGAGCGCAGGGGAAACCGGCATCCGGCACCCGGTACCCAGGCGGCTCTCGAGACCGCTGTGGGTCGTTTTTGCGCCCGCTACGGCCATGTCAGACGGGGGGTTCTGATCCCCAGTGCGGCTTTGCTTCGCTCAAGCAAATACCATACCGCCGAGATGGTTTACCAATCACCTTTCCATAATTTTTTAATGGTTTAATGTTGGGCTTCGCAAAAAGACGCTCGGCCCAACCCACGTGCTATCAGCGAAAAAACGTCCAGGACGCCTCCCGTACCGGCACCCGGTACCCAGACACCACCTGCGGCTCTCGAGACCGCTGTGGGTCGTTTTTGCGCCCGCTACGGCCATGTCAGACGGGGGGTTCTGGTCCCCAGTGCGGCTTTGCTTCGCTCAAGCAAATCCCCTACCGCAGAGATTGTTTGCCGAATCGCCTTCTCCCTAATTACCTCTTATTCGGTATGAAATATTGGAGGCTCCTAAAAGCCACCGATTCGGTGTGCCTTTGGCTGGTATTGCCTCGCCTGGGGTAAAATCCATAGTTCGAACAGAGTAGTGTACATGGTCATACCACACACTATCTGCCCTTAATCCGTGACTAACTTTCCTTCAACCTTTGACTAACTTTCCTTCAACCTTTGACTAACTTT
>CAUYTY010000116.1 GCA_963575655.1 Gammaproteobacteria bacterium
GAGGGGTCTACGTTCCCTCCATTACAGGAAGGGAGCGTAGTCCTACTCGATGTCCTTGCCCCCATGGGGACACGCTTTTTGAGATTCTCGAAGAACGATCTCACACTTTAAAACAGGAGGCCTACTCATGACGGACCCACGCTCAATGATCACCGAATCGATTTCGCCCGTTGATCCATCGCTACAAGTCGATGCTAAAACAACTCAAACCAATGCCCCCAAAGAAACCTATTTCCTTGATGTCATGGGGGGCTTTATGGGCGCATCCCCCGCCGCTGTTGTTACCCCCATGAATACGACGCTTGTCCTAACCCAAGATACCAAATATCAAAGTCCGTTCCCCAGCGATACCTCCTACTATTGGTTTAAGGCCGGCACCAGCGTCACCTTAGATGGAAATGGGAAAGTCCTGTCCGGCACCTTGGCCACCACCCAAACCATCCCCATGGGAACACAAACCATTACGCTACCACCTCCCGCACTGCCCCAAACAGTCCCCTTCAACCTTACTTTTCGTGCGGCAACCGCTGTTCAATTCAATGCCACAGAAGGATTGGTCTCGGGAACACTTGATGTCGCAAGCACACTCACCAACACCAGCTTAACCACCCTCTCCGTGAACCTGCCCGCAGGAACACAACTCGTGAGAAGTGTCACAACCGGAAAGTTGGCCGCATTAAATACGGATAAACCTGGAATGATCACCATTGTTTCAGGAAATGGACTGGCGATTCAGTATGCCTCGACGACGTTTAAGGCCGATAGCGCTATCGTTACAGCCGCCGTAAAGAATAACGGACTGGCGCTTCAGTATGCGGATCCAACGCTCAAAGCCAATCAAGCGATCGTCAATACCGCGTATGCTCAAAATCCCAGTGCACTTCAATATGCAGATAAAACCACCACGACGGCCATTGTAACCCCCAATGGATTGGCGTTGCGATATGCCTCTACCACGTTAAAAAATGATGCCGATGTCGTCACCGCCGCGGTGACACAGAACGGACTAGCGCTTCAGTACGCGTCTACAACCATAAAAGCGAATGTCATTGTTGTCACCAAAGCAGTTGGTAAAAATGGGTTAGCGCTACAATACGCCGACCCCACACTGAAGGCCAATCAAGCCGTGGTCAATGTGGCCACTGCACAAAATCCAAGCGCTCTTCAATATGCCGACAAAACCACGACGACAGCCATTGTCTCGGCCAATGGGTTAAGCCTGCGATATGCGTCTACCACATTAAAAAATGATATCGATGTTGTCACCGCGGCCGTCACCCAAAATGGACTGGCACTCCAATATGCCTCGGCCACACTCAAAGCCAATACCGCCCTTGTTACCACGGCGGTCAACCAGAATGGCCTCGCGCTCCAATATGCCGATGCCACTCTTCGGGCCAATCAATCCATCGTCAATGCCGCCTATGCCGAAGATCCCACTTCACTTCAGTATGCCGATAAAATCACCACAACAGCGATTGTGTCCGCCAATGGATTGGCCTTAAAGTACGCCTCGGCGGCCTTTAAAGCCGATGCCGCGGTCGTGCTTGCTGCGGTGAAGCAGAACGGCAACGCACTCCAATACGCCAGCGCCACGCTGCAGTCCGATCAAACCACCGTCAATGCGGCTTATGCGAAAACACCGGCCTCGCTACAGTACGCCTCCAAAGGACCCGTCACCACGATATTACCCGCCAATGGATTAGCCCTACAGTACGCGTCCACAACCTTAAAAAATGACGCCGATGTCGTCACCGCCGGGGTGACCCAAAATGGTTTGGCGCTTCAATACGCCGCTACGACACTTCGGGCTAATCAAACTATTGTGAATACCGCCTATGCGGAAGATCCGACGGCCCTTCAATATGCCGATAAAGTCACCACAACAGCGATTCTAAACACCAATGGCTTAGCGCTACAGTACGCCTCGTCTACCTTTAAAGCCGATGCATCGGTCGTTCTCGCGGCCGTTAGCCAAAATGGAAACGCGCTCCAATACGCTAGCGCCACGCTGCAGGCCAATCAAACCACCGTCAATGCCGCTTATGCGAAAACACCGGCCTCGCTGCAATACGCGTCCAAAACACCCGTCACCACGATTGTAGCCGCCAATGGATTAGCCCTACAGTACGCCTCCACCACGTTGAAAAATGACACCGATGTCGTCACGGCCGCGGTCACCCAAAATGGACTGGCGTTGCAGTATGCCTCATCCACCTTAAAATCCAACGCAACGGTCGTCACAACAGCAGTGACCAAAAACGGATTAGCCTTGCAATATGCCGATGCCACCCTGCGGGCCAATCAAACCATCGTCAATGCCGCTTATGCTCAGAATTCGCTCGCGCTGCAATACGCAGACAAAGTCACCACAACAGCCATTGTGACCACTAATGGGCTCGCCTTACAGTATGCCTCCACCGCATTGAAGGCGGATGCCTCCATCGTACTCGCTGCCGTAAATCAAAATGGAAACGCACTCCAATACGCCAGCACCACGCTGCAGGCGGATCAAGCCACCGTCAATGCCGCTTATGCGAAAACGCCAGCCTCGTTGCAATATGCAGCCAAAACACCGGTCACGACGATTGTTACCACCAATGGATTAGCCCTGCAGTACACGTCTACCACGTTAAAAAATGATGCCGATGTCGTCACCGCCGCGGTCACTCAAAATGGACTCGCCTTGCAATATGCCTCGGCCACCATTAAAGCCAATAGCACCGTAGTAACAGCTGCCGTCAAACAAAATGGGCTAGCGCTTCAATATGCCGATGCCACCCTTCGCGCCAATCAAGCCATTGTGAATGCCGCCTTCACTGAAGACCCCACCTCCCTTCAATATGCCGATAAAGTCACGACAACGGCGATTGTCACAGCCAATGGGCTGGCATTGCAGTACGCCTCCACGGCGTTGAAGGCCGATGCGTCGGTGGTCCTCGCCGCCATCAATCAAAATGGCAACGCACTCCAATACGCCAGCGCCATGCTGCAGGCC
>CAUYTY010000117.1 GCA_963575655.1 Gammaproteobacteria bacterium
GCAGCGTTAGCAAAAGGCTGAAGGACAGCAAGCCCAAAGAATACGAGCAGTAGGAGGAAGAGGTTACGTAGATGCATCGTGGCTATTCCCTTCGGTTGGGGGGGATAGCCTTGTATTTTACATGACCTATAAACAGAAGGAATGGTTATTTTACCGTGCCAGATCCCTTTCTACTACGGGGAGTTAGTAGATCCATTTGCCGATCCTTTTTAAGATACTCGCGCATCATTTGACGAAATATCTGGGCGGCGGACTGGTCAGCATCCGCGCAAGCACGTTGAAAAGCCTGCCAAAGTTCTGGCGGCGCGGTAAATTTTACCTGAACGGATTCCTGCATCTTTAAAGGGCTTCTACGAGTAGGTACGCTTATGGTACCACAGTCGTACCGTAATGGTACAACGGCAGAAGATACCACACAACCGCTATCGAGGCTTGCAGCGTTTTTCCAAAGGTACTCGCCAGCGTCGTAATACCCGACGTTTCATCCCGCCCTTGAGCCAACCTTCCTCGGCCACCTGTATCCAAGTCCAACCTAGACGATTCAATCGGCGGGTAAGATTGGCCACGCGCCCCCATGGCCAGGACCAACCCGGCTCATTGAAAAGTGCTCGATGAACAGGTTGGCCGCCATGGTTCTCCAAAGTAGCAATCCGTCGAGCGCCTTGGCCATGGACTTCCAGACAATTGCCTACCTGAATAAGCACCAAAGCCTTCGGGAAACGGTGTTGGAACCAGCGCCATTGTCCACGCAGACTGGACACACTAGACGGTTCCCAACGCGGGATGATATGACCATCGGGGGTAACGTCTAGCCATGAATCCAACCAAGCATGGCGTCTACGTAATGCGGCGATGAGCCGATAACTATCCGCGTGATGAAAATGGCCCAAGTAGCTTGCCAACGTAGCACGCAGGGCCTCACGTTCAACCAAAGGCAAGTGCAGCGTAAATCCCGGCAATGAAGTATTCGGATGCGATAATGGCGGCACATTACTAGCGGATCGGGATGATTCATCACTACGCACCATCCGCCGCTCGTACCCTTTTAATTTCCCGCGAAGATTACCCACCACGCGCCGTCGTACTAAGCAGTAATCACTCCGAACGATGTAACCAAGGAAATCAACGCCATCTGACGCGGGACGTAAACGCCCTACATCACGTAGGCGCAGCCCCAATTTCTCGTCGATGAATTGCTCGATAGCGTCCCGATAATAGATAAGCCGCTCAGGATCTGCATCCACCAGCACCATGTCATCTACATAGCGTAGATAATAGGGGCACTTTAGGGTGTGCTTGATATATTGATCCAGCTCATTGAGATACACGTTAGCAAAAAATTGACTCGTGAGATTGCCAATAGGTAGCCCCCGTTCCGGTGAAGCATTAATAAGACGCTTATGGGGCGGTAGACGCTGAAAATCTTCGGGTCGGCCCCGATGTCGGGCGCCTTGCGCGGCATTACCCGTGAGAATGGTTCGAGTCAACCACAACAGATCGTGAACAGTCGCCGCATCAACATGACGGGGATCAGTGGCAGGACGGCGCAAATCGCGCTCCAGTCGATCGCGGATGAAACCGTACAGAGAACGGCGATTGATCGTGTTGAAGTAATTGGCAATATCCAACTGCAAGGTGTGAACTGGTCGTTGGCCATTACTAGAGGCTTGACGCAGAAAAGTTTGTAACCGTTCCACGGCGGCATGGGTACCTTTCCCCTTACGATTGGAATAGGCATCATGAATGAATACCGGTTCAAAATGTCGCTCCAATTGGGGAACCAATAAGTGATGTACTACCCGGTCCGAAAAGTCAGCGGCGAGAATCTCGCGCGCCTTGGGTTTGCGTACAACAAAAGCAATGGTGCGGGAGGGACGCCAAGTGTGCCTGGTCAAGGCATGTGCGGTCTCCACCAATCGATCAAGCAGATTGATTTCATACCGCTGCGCGTTGCGAGTTCCGCGTTTACGTCGCCGACAGGCACGATAAGCACCATATACAGCGTCCAGCCCAAAAATATCGGAACCCACTAGACCACTCTCCCCCGCGCACGAGACGCACCTGGAACGAGTTATTCTTATTGTTGTTGTTGGCGTTGCCGTTGTTGAAATTAACGTTCCACGCGTTATCAGAATTGTTGGCGTTGGCCGAAGCCGACCAAAAATTCGACGCGATAGCCCATACTCTTCACAGTAACTTGTTTCCAAGCCACCCACCGGCCACCCATCCCCAAGGTAGGATGACCTGTATTTTCATACCCGATTGGCTTGCGCTAATCAGGTGGTATGGGCGCACAGTGGTGTCGGCACACGCTCAATCCCCCGCCTTACGGGCGATGGTTTGAGCTTCAGGCCGTGCCCTGACCCGGGCAGCTTTGCGCCACCCCCCGCTCTGTTTACCCACAGCGACCACCAATTCAGCCACCTGGGCAAATTCCGCAAAACTGGCAAAAGCTTCCAATTCTTTTGCCAGTTGAATAGTAACTTTTAGGTCTTCCACCAGAAAGATCAAACGTTCCAGGGCGCGTTCTTGTTCACGTTGTGCATCACCGCCCTCCACCAAATGGGCCGCCCGCACCACGTAGCGGCAAATATCCATCGCCAAACGACGTAGATCACTACCTAGTGTGTATTTGTGATAGCGGGGAAATTTACGCACGCTTCGTTCAATTTCTAACAACAACCGGTTGGCATCCCGCCAAATGGGTAACTTCTGATGTCTTGGACCGGGATTACGCATTGCAATACTTCCCCCGGCGATGGAATAGTCTTGTAGTTCGTAAGACGGGTAGAGTGAAGCGAAAGCCATCGAACCGTGTAGGATGGGTTTCGCTTCGCTCTACCCATCCTACGCTTGCTCCTCCAACCCAATCAGTGGCGTCCCTC
>CAUYTY010000118.1 GCA_963575655.1 Gammaproteobacteria bacterium
CATTGCATTACGCAACCGGACTGGGGGGGGGGCGTCGCACTCCCGGTGCTCCTTCCTGGAGGAGTCGCCCATGGTGGTGGTCATGGTAATCGTCACCTTCCATCCCTGGTTTGCTATTATTTTATGTAACTTCTCAAGCACCGAATTGAAATTAAATTCATCCAATAGCCGACCTACCACTGCAATTTCTTCGGCGACCTCGCTTCCCATTAACTCTTCTCGCAATATATTGAAGTGATTAATGGCATCGAACTTATTCTCGGTAAGCAAGGGGATGAATTCGCGCAGTATCACCATGATCCTTGGTACGTCTACTGGCTTATCCGTGGGCCTTAGAACAGAGCTGCCATGCCCCCCCCAAGAAAGGGGGAAGGTATAGGAAGCCATCGATTTAGTACCTCCTTCAAAGCTTCGATCATGACCGATTTGACTAGGAAGTCATCCATTCCCGCAGCCAAGCAAAGCTGCCGATCTTCCTCAAAAGCAGATGCTGTTAAGGCAATAATTGGGTGGCGTGGTTGATCGTTTTCCATTTCCCATTGACGGATCTTCCTAGTAGTGGCAAAGCCATCCAGAGTTGGCATTTGCAAATCCATGAGAATGAGATCGGCCGGGTCACCCGCCATAATAGCCTCAAGCGCCCGCCGTCCATCGTTCGCTAATTCAACCGTCAGTCCAAACTGGTTCAACATGACCCCGATGACTTGGCGGTTTATTGAATTATCTTCCGCTACAAATATACGACCGGATAGCTGCATAGGCATAGTCGCGAAACTGAAGCGTACGGCGTGACGACTTTCTTCATGCTCTTTAACAATCTGTGCTTGAATGCAAAACCAGAAGCGTGCCCCTTTTCCAAGTTCGCTCTCACAACCAACGTTTCCGCCCATGAGCCGAGTCAGACCACGCACAATGGAGAGCCCAAGGCCAGTGCCACCGTATTGCCTAGTCGTCGAGCTGTCGGCCTGAGAAAATGGATTGAACAGTATTGATTGGATATCTTGCGGAATGCCAATGCCAGTATCCGAGACGGAAAATTCGAGTCTGGCAATTCTTCCCTCGCACTTGACCTCCCGTGCAGTCAGATGTATTTTCCCCTGCTCGGAGAATTTTATGGCGTTGCTTACCAGATTGGACACCATTTGGCGCAGACGATATGGATCCCCTCGATAACACTGCTCAGATCCGCCCCAAGAGGACTCAAACCGTAAGGATTTTAATCGAGCAGTTTCCAAAAATAATGATCTTATCTCATTAATAATATGGCTTGGACCAAACACTATGGATTCCAATCTAATTTTCACCGACTCTACTCTGGAAAGGTCGAGAATATCATTGAGCAGTGCAAGTAGCGTTCGGCCAGAATTAATAATTGTCTGGGCATAGTCTATGCGCTCAGATTCTTTGATGTTCGGCATAATGAGCATCTGAGCCATACCAAGAATACCGTTCATCGGTGTGCGGATTTCATGACCCATCGTAGCCAGGAATTGGCTCTTGGCGAGATTGGCGGCTTCAGCTTTTTGTTTTTCATTCGTGATTTCATCGTTTTTGCGTTGCAGATCCAGAGGGGATGGTATAAGCAGAGCTTTTGGTATAACCAACCAAATGGCAATCGCCGCAATGAACGATATAATCGCTGTGATGATCATGATAATTGATTCAATTCCATATTCTGGATACCAAAGCGTGACCACGTTAAAAGCGTGAGTTACACCACAGCTAATAATGAACATTCCAAATAACACCGCCACGCCACGAAATTGCATGTCAGGTCGTTTGAACACGAAGTAGATCAAGGATATTGGAATTGTGAAATAAGATATAGCAATCACAACATTTGAAATAACCAGGCTCCAAAAAATATCCGGACGCCACATTAGACAATGACCATGTGGCATGAAGCCTGTTGTCGAAAAGAACCACTGAATATATTCTAACATAACAGAAAAACCATTCTCTCTATCAGTAGATCTGCGTCAATTCTTATAGATGCGCATGGCGTTGAGAAGGCACATCTTACTGTTGGGGGGAATAGTCATACCAGTAGTAAGGCCACACCTACCATCGCCACCACCATCGCTGGTTTTGCACCACCTGCTGGCCCCTCTCTGCTGGCGCTCTTTGGTCCGTGAGCAGATTCGTCAACTGCGCGTAGGCCCTTCGGCGGTCGGCAGCCTCCTGATCGAGTCGCGCCATTAGGTCGCTGATCACGTTCTCCAACCCTTCAACCATCGTTTCTAATCCGGCAATCTGTCGGTCTCGTTCGGCCAGTAGGCGATCACGCTCCACCATCACGCGATCACGCTCTTCCAGCAACTCTCGTAGGAGGTTGACTTCAACGTTCTGGATGGCTTCATCTGCGTGTGTATTGCTCAGTTCCGTGTCAGATGCGAAGTGCGCACCGGCCAGTTTGTCCCTGACTGTGTGGTGCGCACTTCGCAGTTCCGCGTTTTTTTCGTTGTCTTCCTCTGGTATCGGATCGTAGACGCGGTATAGTTCTGTAGGGTCTATACGCCATTGACCGAAGACATCTCGGTTTGCAGAGACTCGGCCAAGTTGAATAGAGCGCAGAATTGCCGACTTACTTCGACCTGTTGAGTCGGCTGCTTCTTTGATGGATAGGTATGGCATTGTGGTTGATACGCATATGGATAACGTGGTGCGTAGTATTCACCTGTGTGGTGCATATGGCCAAATTTTGATGCGTGATGCCTATTTCGATAATGCCACATTACAGTCTTATTTGTGAGTTATATTTGATCTGTCAGTTCCTAAGAGTTGCCATGTCGGTGGTGTTTCAGACCTGGATATTGCGGTAGCCATTCTTCAAACATGGGTATC
>CAUYTY010000119.1 GCA_963575655.1 Gammaproteobacteria bacterium
CCCACATGCACGACACCCAAAGGGAATTGGTGGCGCAATTGGGCGATTTCTCCGCTAACATGGTCACTCGCGCCGATTCCACCAAGGCGGGTCTGGAGGTCGGGGCCGAGGGTATGCAAACCGCCCTGCGCGAAAGTGTCGCTCAGGGACAAGAATCGTTGCGTGGTGTAATCACCCCATTGAATCACGCCATTGGTGAATTAACCAAACAAATGGCCAGCATCCACAAGACCCAAGTGGAAATGGTGGCCCAATTGGGTGATTTCTCTACCAAGGTGGTCGATCGCGCTGATTCCACCAAGGCTGATCTAGACCTTGGCATCGAAGGAATGCAAGCAGCCCTCCACGAGGTTGCTCAGGGGCAAGAGGCCCTGCGCGAGGTAATTTCCCCCCTCGGTCACGCGATTGGCGAATTGGCTGGGCGGATGGTCCACATGCACAGCGCCCAAATGGAACTGGCAACGCGGTTGGGAGACTTCTCCACCAGTGTTGCCGACCGTGCCGATTCCACCAAGGCGGGCTTGGTGGTCGAGGCCGAGAATATGCAGTCGGCCTTGCGCGAAAGTGCCGTACAGGGGCAAGAATCCCTGCGCGAGGTGATCGCCCCCTTGAGTTACGTAATTGGCGAATTGGCCGAGCGAATGCACAGCACCCAAAAGGATTTGGCAACCCAGTTGGGAGATTTCTCTGCCAGTGTCGCGGATCGTGCCGATTCCACTAAGGCCGGTCTGGAGGTCGTGGCCAAGGGAATACAAGTTGCCCTCCGAGAGAGTGTCGCACAGGGGCAGGAGTCGCTGCGTGAGGTAATTGCCCCGTTGAATCGCGTTATTGGCGAGTTGGCCGAACGGATGGCCAAGATACACAGCGTCCAGGTGGATCTAGTAACCCATGCGGCACGATTGGGTAATTCCGCTGGTCTTGCAGTGAGCCGCGCCGAGCCTGCCAAAACTGGCCCGGATGTTGGCGCCGCGAGTATGCAAGCGGCCCTTCGGGAGATTGTCACGTTGGTGCGCGACGCCTCTGGCTCAATGCGTGACCGTCAAGACCGCATCCTTTCCGATTTTGCTAACGTGGCAGAGGGCATGAGGTCCGCCCAAGGGGAGATCGTTACCCTGCTGGATGGAGCAGCAAGTGGTTTTGGTGGACAGTTGAATCAGATCCTTACCGATCTCGCGCAATCATCGGCGACCATCATGGTCACTCAGCGGGAAATGCAGCGTTTCCTCGGCGCTGTCCCCCATGTGGTGGAGACCACTGAAAAACTTTTGGAGCGGGTCCAAAGTGGTATGGGCGAAAGATTGGCGCTCTTGGATCAAACCCAGATGCGGGTACGGAGTGACAATGAAACCATGATCCACTCCATTACCCGATTCTTAGAACAATCCCAAGATCAGAAATCGGACCAACTTAGCACCGCCTTGGTCAATGCTGGGCGGCTCTTCTTGAGTGCTACCGAAAAACTCGAAGAGACCATGGCCAACTTCTTCGCAAACGCCATGGAACATTTCTCGCAGAACAACACGGAGATCGCCACAGGATTACATCATTCCAATGAGCAGATGCTGTCTCGTTTCTCTGATACCTGTTCTACACTCGACAATCATATTGAGCAGCAGCGTCTCCAATTGACTGAAGATCTCACCCAGTGGCAGCACGAGGTGCAATCTCAGTCTGGAATTGCCGGTCAAGAAATTCTGCGCGAGGTCATCACTCCATTAAACAGCGCCATCGTGGATCTAACCCAGCGCATGGTTAACATGCATGGCGTCCAGATGGAGCTAGTGACGCGCCTAGATAATTCATCCGCCACTCTCGCCGGTCGTACCGAATCCTCTATGGGCGATCTGACCGCTGTAGCGGCAAGTATGCAGGCGGCCCTCCAGGAAATGGGCGCGTTGGTACGTGATTCCTCCTTGTCCATTAGTGATCGTCAGGAACGCACCCTTGCCGATTTGGCCGCCGTGGCCTCTGGGATGAGAAGCGCCCAATTGGAAATAGCCGCAGTCTTGCGCGACTCGTCCGCAGGTTTCGCGGGCAATATGGCGCATACCGTCACCAATTTATCTACCATGGCCGAAGGTCTGCAAACCGCCCTTCGTGAAATGGGGACGTTGGTACGTGATTCCTCGGTATCGGTAAGCGACCGTCAGGAACGCACCCTTGCCGATCTAGCGGATGTCGCCACCAGTATGCGCAGCGCCCAAACGGAATTGGTCTCACTCCTGCGTGATTCCTCCGTGGGCTTCGCGGGGAATATGGCCAATACCGTCGCGGGTATGTCCGCCATGGCCGAGAGTATGCAAGTTGCCATTCGTGAAATGGGCGCACTGGTCCGGGATTCCTCGGTATCGGTAAGCGACCGTCAAGAACGTACCCTTGCCGATCTGGCGGATGTCGCCACCAGTATGCGCAGCGCCCAAACGGAATTGGTCTCACTCCTGCGTGATTCCTCCGTGGGCTTCGCGGGGAATATGGCCAATACCGTCGCGAGTATGTCCGCTATGGCCGGAAGTATGCAGGCCGCCCTCCAGGAAATGGGCGCACTGGTCCGGGATTCCTCGGTATCGGTAAGCGACCGCCAGGAACGCACCCTTGCCGATCTGGCGGATGTCGCCACCAGTATGCGCAGTGCCCAAACGGAATTGGTCACGCTCCTGCGTGATTCCTCCGTGGGCTTCGCGGGGA
>CAUYTY010000120.1 GCA_963575655.1 Gammaproteobacteria bacterium
GGTCGACTTCGCTCAGTGTCAGTGCCCCCGGTACAACACCTGACGTTTCCGTCTCCGCAACGACCAGCGATGTTATAAATGTTCCATCAGAAGCCCAAACGATTCTGGCACCTTCGGCTGAGTCGTTTGTGTCCCAAACGGAGTCGTCAACATCGCCTTCCGAGCAATCCCTGGAATCTTCCCCTTCGTCTTTCCGGCCAATTACCAGTCAGGTTGTATCGGCATCGGCCAATACCAGAAACATTGTGGCGGTGGGCGCGGATAGTTTTTTCCCGCAGAATCCCGCATCATCGACCTTGGCTGCGGAATTATCCTCTGGTCTTCCTCCACAGGCGGCATTGTCCGTAGCAGCGCAGGCTGATCGAGCACAAACCGCTCTGAGTAATGCTCAAACGGTACCGATAACACCGTCTAATCAGGCTGTGGCCCCACTGGCGAGTGTCCTTACCGGATCTTCCGTGGCTGGTATCAATTTAGAGAGAAACAGCGCGTCTGGGCAGAGCTTAGTGGCTGCGCTGGCTAGCGGTGTTACACCAGAGGCAGCATTGATTTCCGTGGGCGAAACTATGGCAGCTGCCGCCACATTGGCCACCGCTCAAGCCGTGCCTCTGTCGTCGTCCAATCAAATTACTGCCGCATTGGCGAGCGGTGGCGATATGGTCAAGGCGCTTCAGGCAGTGGACATTAACGTCAACGAAAACAATGCAGCAGGTCAAACATTCGTGGCAGCACTGGCCAGTGGAACTACCCCCAGCGCAGCATTGATGGCAGCGCAGGAGGTGACTGTTGTGCAGACTGCCCTGGCTAACGCTCAGGCTGTACCCTTGTCACGGGCGGATCAAACAGTCGCATTACTGGCCCGTGGTACGAATACCTCGTCCGTGTTGGCACTTGCGGGGAATGGTGATACATCGTCGGTCGGTGGGTTAGCCCTAATAGCAGCGTTGTCTTCCGGTGCTACCCCCAAAACAGCACTAAGCGAAATGACCGCTGCCACAGCAGCAAGTGCTGCACTGGCCACTGCCCAAGTTGTACCGATCGCGCCATTTGATCGGGTTGCCGCTGTGTTGGCGAACGGCGGAAATGTCGCAACAGTACTCCAAGTTGCTGGTATCGCTGGTAACGGAAATGACGTGGCTGGCCAGACGTTGGTAGAAACCTTGGCGGCGGGCGCCTCTCCCGATGCGGCACTGGCTTCGGCGGTGGCCGCCCATGCGACGCGAAATATCCTGGCGAGTGCTCAGGCGGTGCCAATATCACCAGCAAACCGCCGTCGCACTTCTGGCGAGTGGTGCCGATGTTGCTGTGGTCTTGCAAGCCATGGGAATTACGTCCCAACAAATGGATGCGGCCAAGCAGACGCTTGTGACGATGTTGGCTGCGGGTATAACACCAGAAACCGCCCTGACTGCAACAGTGGAGTCTGTAAAAGCGAATGCTACATTGGCTGAGCGTCAAACGGTTCCACTCTCCCCTGCCAACCGCGCGGCCGCCTTGTTAGCGAATGGTGGTGCGGTTGCGGAGGCACTCCAGACTATGGGCATTGCTAACAGCGGGAGCGATACCGCTAGTCAAACGTTGTTCGCGGTATTGGCCTCTGGGACCTCCCCTGATGTGGCCCTGGCAGAGGCAGTGGGAAGCGCGATCACGCAAACTGCCGTAACCATTGCTCAGGCGGTACCAATGTCGAAATCAGAGCAGCTTATTGCAACGCTGGCCAGTGGTACAAATTCCGCCACCAGCGTCGATAGTACGCTATTGGCTGCATTGTCTTCAGGTGTTTCTCCTGATGCTGCATTGTTGGTTGCTACTCAGGCGACAACGATATCGAAAGTGCTCGCTGAGGCACAATCGGTACAGGTTTTGTCAACTAATCAACTCATTGAAACGCTGTCAAAACCGGAATCTGCGTCACAGCTATCAGCAGAACGAAAACCTGAACAATCACCATAAAGAATTAAAACAACTTTAAAATCTCTTCTTTATATACGAAGAAACTGCTCGGTGGGGAATTGTGTGATTATCATGATAATGCGTCGATTTACCAAAATTGGAGAACTATCCAAACATCGGCTGTTTTCGGTAATTCTTTTAATGGCGGGACTCATTGCAACCACGGCTGCTTTGCTTACCGATGTATTTGTATTTGACAAAACTAAATCACCGTTGCTACGTCTTGCCCTGGTGGCTCCGTTCACCGGTGAGGAGGCGGCCCTGGGCCGAGCTATGCGTGAGGGTATGGAACTCAAGATAGCGGATATCAATCGTAGGGGAGGTATTGGTGGCCGCAGAATTTCTGTTGTTACCTTCGATGATGAAAACCGTCCCGATCGTGCCCAAGTGACTGCTGCTCAAGTGGTCGCCTCCGGTGCTGTTGCTGTAATTGGCCACACCGATCTGTCCACACTCACATTGGCGGAACCCACCTATGCCGAACGTAAACTCGCTGTAATCACCCTTGCTGCCGATCAGATACAACATTCCGCATCGGCTCGACCCACCGGAAATCGTCTTCTTGTTGCAGAAGATTATGAGATACGCTTCTTGGCAAATTATGTGCGTAATGTCGTCGGGGAAAAGACTGTACATATCATTCACGAGGATTCGCCTCGTGGTGAAGCTTTGGCAAATGCGTTCGATGAGACTATGCAGCGTTTCGGTACCAAGGTCCTCTATCGTTGG
>CAUYTY010000121.1 GCA_963575655.1 Gammaproteobacteria bacterium
GGGATAGTCATACAGGCATTTCTACCTTGTTTGGATGAGATGCTGGTGGGAGTCGTAAGATTCCAACAAGCGCATGAGTTATTGCGTCGAATTTCTGGTCCGGTTCTCCGGTCGCTGGTAATTCAAACAACGCGTGGAACGTCAATTTCAACAATGGAAACGACAACTGGAACAACCGTAACAATGAAAACGCCGTGCGGTTGGTGCGCGGGGGAGAGTGAAATGGCGAGTAGCAAACGCTTTGTCGCGATCTATCACGCCTATGTGGCGTGTCGACGCTATAAGCGTGCCACTCGCGAGGCTCAACGGTACGAACAACGGTTGCTGGACAACCTAGTGGATACCGCGCAAGCCATGGATGCACGCAGTTGGCGCCCCCATCGTTCTGCCTATTTTGTTACCCTGCGCCCTAAAGCGCGGGAGATTCACGCCGCGTGTTTTTCTGATCGCGTGGTTCATCACTACCTTGTGCCGCGTTTGGAGATCATTTATGAACGATTATTCATCCACGACAGCTATTCCAATCGTCGTGGCAAAGGCATCCATGCCGCAGTGGAACGACTCCAGGGCTTTGCACGTCAGGCCACTCGCAATGGAAAACGTCCTGCTTATTATCTTCAACTCGACATTGCCAATTTCTTTAACCGTGTCGATCGGCGTCGTCTCTATATTATGATTCGCGATCGTCTGCGTCATGGTATGCGATTTGGTGAACTGACGTTCGATGATGCGTATGAGTTACTCTGGCTCACCGGGGCAGTTCTGGCGGATGAACCTGGTCGTACCAGTCAGTACGTAGGCGATCCAACCCGGCGTGATCGGGTGCCACCTCATAAACGCCTTTCCGAGGCGCCATCGGGGCATGGCCTTCCCATCGGTAATTTGCCAAGTCAATTCTTTGCCAACGTCTACCTGAATGAATTAGACCAATTCATCAAACACTCCCTGCGTTGCCGCCACTATTTACGGTATGTTGATGATTTCGTGCTACTGCACGAAGACCCTCAACAACTTGCCATATGGCGTGAACAAATTGTTGCTTTTCTGGCGGAACGGTTGGGTTTGGCTCTGCGTGATGAGGGACGGCTGCGTCCGATTGGCGATGGTATCGACTTTCTCGGCTATATTGTGCGTTCCGGTTATCGATTGGTACGCAGGAGGGTCGCCACACATTTGGATGAACGGTTGCACGCCTTTGAGAAACGGTTGTTCTGTCGTGACCGGCGTGGCGTGGGAGCAACCATTCTGCGAGTTGTCCGCGAAGAGTTGCAATCCTCCTTGACTAGCTACCTTGGTCACTATCATCATGCCTCTTCTTGGCGTTTAGCACAGCGTGCCTTTGCCCGTCATCCATGGCTTACTGATTTGTTTCAGTTACAGGATGACCTACACTTACAACCAATTTGGCAACCTCCGAGTGTAAATTCTCTACGTGGCCAATGGCGTTGGTTTTCTCGCCACGGGTCAAATCAACTCGTGTTGATTCAAGTCGGCAACCGTATTGAACTCTATGATGCTGATGCCGAAAAGCTCCACCAGTGTTTTGGTTTACCTTTACAAGCGGTATCCCGTCCAGGTTTTAAGGCTACCCTTTCCTTGCCTATGGTTCGCCTCCGCGATCTGCGTGTGCGGTTACGTCGTCAACGTTTGGCGCATCGTTTCGTGGCAGAGGAAGGGTGGCTTCCTGGCGGTATGAAACGGCGCGTATTGCGCCTGTTTTGGACTCCTCATTCACTCCCCCTCCCAGCGGGAGGGGGTTGGGGGGAAGGCGATCAAAAAAATGACTAATTCAATCATCGGACAATTGGTTGTATTTTATTTTTGATCGCCCTCCCCCTGCCCCCTCCCGTTGGGAGGGGGTGAATGATTGCGTTTTGGACCCCCCATTTGCAATTACCTCAACCACCGTCGCAGGAGTAACACGTATGTCGAATCGCCTGATATTTTTGGTATTTTTGTTTACTGTGGTCCATACTGTAGCGGCCCAGAATTGTCAGACTAGCAATATTACAGCCTCCACCCCCACTAGCCAATTTACCGATAATCGCGATGGTACCGTAAGCGATACTGTTACTGGCCTAATGTGGAAGCGTTGTGCGGAAGGAATGAACTGGGATGGAGTTAGTTGTAGTGATAATGCATCATTTTTTACTTGGTCGAATGCTTTACAACAAGCAGCGGCCAGTGGTTATGCGGGTAAAGCAGATTGGCGTCTACCAAATATTAAAGAACTGAGATCGATTGTCGAGCGTCAGTGTTCGGATCCATCAATCAATCTGTCTGTCTTTCCAAATACGCCATCGTCGTATTTCTGGTCCGGTTCTCCGGTCGCTGGGGATTCAAGCAGCGCGTGGTCCGTCAGTTTCGGCAATGGCTACGCCAGCTGGGACGGCCGTTACTTTGGAAGCGCCGTGCGGTTGGTGCGCGGGGGACAGTGATTTTGTTATTTGTGAACAGGCGTTGGTTTTGTGCCCATGCGGGAATGACTAGATAGGCGTGGGTGGGGCTGACGTATCCATGCGTTATACATCAGACATTATCGGAAACCTCACCCCCCGCCCCCTTCTCCTTAACAGGAGAGGGGGAGATTTTTTGCCTGTTCCGTCCAGGAGTTAAGCA